>NZ_JBPGXU010000123.1:0-11007 GCF_056755675.1 Luteibacter sp. KNZ12-1A
GGCCCGCGCCATCGCCAGCAGTGCCTCCTGGTTCTCCTGCAAGGCGTCGCCATCGACCGGTTGCAGATCCAGGCGGAAAACGGTGCTGTCGGTCACCCAACCGAGGGAGACCTGGGTGGTTCCATCGCCATCACGCGACGTCTTGATGGTGGCGGCATGCTCATTGACGTCCGCGTTAACCCATTCCTTAACCAAAGTGATCGATCCCCCGCTCTCACGGTATTCGGACTCACTGAGCTGGACAAAGCCGAGGCCGGCAACTTCCCATGATCGCGATAGCCCGCTCCACCGGCCGTCCTTCAATCCTCCCGCCGTTGTCGCTTCAACCAATGGCAATCCATCGAGGATCGTACCGTTCACGGAAATCGGCTCATAGCGGAGATGGGGCGAATATCGGCGACCGATGCGTACGCCTTGTCGAATACGGTGAACCGATCCACACGACCCTTTGCCAGCCGCCGGGCATTTCGCATATCCAGCACTTCGCCGGTAGGCGCAGCGGCGCCAGCATGGCGCCGGCAGTCAAATCACCCCAGCGACTCTTTCGCGGCCGAACGTCAAATCTCCACCTGCGCGCCCAACTCGATCAACCGGTTGCCCGGAATCTGGAAGAACGCCGTCGCCGGCATCGCGTTGCGCGCGAGGAAGGCGAACAGCTTGTCTCGCCACAACGCCATGCCGGGTCGGCGGACGTCGGCCACGATGGTTTCGCGCGACAGGAAGAACGTGGTGTCCATCATGTCGAAGTCGAGGCCCAGCGTACTCGCGCGGGATAGCGACAGCGGGATGTTCGGGTCTTCGGCGAAACCGTAGCGCAGCTGCAGCCCATAGAAGCCGTTGCCGTACTCGATCACTTCCATGCGCTCTTCGTAATCCGCCACGGGCGTCTCGAGCATTTCCACCGTCAGCAGGACGTTGCGCTCGTGCAGCACCTTGTTGTGCTTCAGGTTGTGCAGCATGGCGTGCGGCACCGAGTTCTGGTTCGCCGTGAGGAACACGGCGGTGCCAGGAACGATGAGCGGCGGGTGATCGGCGATATTGGCGACGAAGGGTTCGAGGGCCAGGCCGGATTGCTTGATCTCGCGGACCACCAGCTCCCTGCCCCGCCGCCACGTCGTCATCATGGTGAAGATCACCACGCCCAGCACCAGCGGGAACCAGCCGCCATGGGCGATCTTCAGCGCGTTGGCGCCGAAGAACGAGATATCGACGATCAGGAAGATCACGCCCACGGTGATGACGGCCGACCAGTGCCAATGCCAGCGGCGGCGGGCGACGACCAGTGCCAGCAAGGTCGTCATCGTCATCGTGCCGGTCACGGCGATGCCGTATGCCGCGCCGAGGTTGTTCGACGACCGGAAGCCGATCACGGCCAGGAAGACCAGCACCAGCAACAGGCGGTTCACCCAGGGCACGAAGATCTGCCCGGACATCTCATGCGAGGTATGCACCACCGCCATGCGCGGCGAGTAACCCAGCGACATCGCCTCGCGAGTCATCGAGAAGGCGCCGGAGATCACCGCCTGCGAGGCGATGATGGCGGACATCGTCGACAGCGCGACCATGGGATAGAGCCAGTCTTCCGGCACCATCTTGTAGAACGGGTTTTCGATCGCCGTCTGGTCGTGCAGCAGCAGCGCGCCCTGCCCGAAATAGTTGATCAACAGCGCCGGCAGCACGAAGGCGAACCAGGCCAGGCGGATCGGCTTCTTGCCGAAGTGTCCCATGTCCGCATACAGGGCTTCCGCGCCGGTCAGCGCCAGCACCACGCCACCCAGGGCGATGAAGGCCTGCTTGCCGTGCTCGAGGAAGAACGTCACCGCGTACCACGGGTTCAGTGCGACCAGCACCTGGGGATGGGCGACGAGCTGGCGCAGGCCCAGCCCGGCGAGCACCAGGAACCAGACCACCATCACCGGCGCGAAGGCCTTGCCGACGAAATTGGTGCCGTGCCGCTGCACCGCGAAGAGGATGATGATGATGACCAGGCAGATGGGCAGCACGTAGGTGTCGAGCTGCGGCGCGGCGATTTCCAGGCCTTCGACGGCCGACAGCACCGAGATCGCCGGTGTGATGACACCATCGCCATAGAACAGCGAGGCACCGAAGATGCCGATCGCCGCCAGCACCCAGCGGGCCCTGGGCGAGCCGCTGACGCTGCGCTGGGCCAGGGCCATCAGCGCCATGATGCCGCCCTCGCCCTTGTTGTCCGCTCGCATCACGAAGGTCACGTATTTCAGCGACACCACCATGATCAGCGACCAGAAGATCAGCGAGAGGACGCCGAGCACCGCCGTTGGATGCGGTGTCATGCCGTGCGTGCCCAGGGTCTCCTTCATGGCGTACAGCGGACTGGTGCCGATGTCGCCGAAGACGATGCCGATGGCACCCAGCGCCAGGGCACCGATGCGGCGGCCGTGGGCGTGCTGGATATCTTCGGCGGGGTTTTCCGTTTTCACTCTCAACCTCCGAGCGCCGCTCGCAGCGCCTTGCGGATGATGGCCTCGGCGGAATCGCCTTCGGCGGCGGCTTTTTGAACGAGCCGGGATGCTTCCACCGGCTTGTAGCCGAGTTGTTGCAGGGCGACGGTGGCTTCGCCGACCGGATCGGCCGGCACGACCTCACCCAGCGTGCTGACCGGGAGGCGCACGCCCACCGCGTCCACGCGATCGCGCAGTTCCACCACCATGCGTTCGGCGGTCTTCTTGCCGATGCCCGGGATCTTGGTCAGGGCCACCACGTCACCCGCATGGACCAGCCGCGACAGATCGTCGGTGGCCACGCCGGACAGTACCGCCAGCGCGATCTTCGCGCCGATGCCGCTTACCTTGAGCAGGTTGCGGAACATGGCTCGCTCGGCTTCGCGCAGGAAGCCGTAGAGGGCCACGCCGTCTTCCTTCACCGCGTAATGGGTGAGCAGGACCACTTCCTTGCCCGTGCCGGGCAGGTCGTAGATGGTCGACATGGGTGCGTCGACCTCGTAGCCGACGCCTCCCACTTCGATGAGTAGCGACGGTGGCTGCTTGCTCACCAGGGTGCCGCGCAGGCGACCGATCATCGGCGACGTCTCCATGCCGTGCGGGGGATGCCCACGCGCTCGAGGCTGGAACGCGTATGCGCATGGGCGATGGCGATCGCCAGGGCATCGGCGGCGTCCGCCTGCAGCGGGCCCTTGATGCCGAGGATGATCCCGATCATGTGCTGGACCTGGGTCTTGTCGGCGCGGCCGGTACCGACCACCGCCTGTTTCACTTCGGTCGCGGCGTACTCGTGCACGACGATTCCCTGGCTGACCACGGCACACACGGCGGCGCCGCGTGCCTGGCCGAGCTTGAGGGCCGAGTCCGCATTGCGCGCCATGAACACGCGCTCGATCGCGGCTTCCGCCGGACCGTGCGTGCCGATGATGCCGCAGAGCTCGTCAAATATGCGTTTCAGGCGCAGCGGGAAGCTCGCCTCCCCGCCTATCACCAGGGCGCCATGCCATACATGGGTGAGCGCGCCGCTGTCCGATACGTCGATGACGCCGACGCCGGTACGCTGGCTGCCCGGATCGATGCCGAGGATGCGGGTCATGGCAGCGATGCTACGCGCAAGACGGTAAGGGGCCGGTAAGGCCTCAAGCCTCGTCCGCGTCGTGGGCCGGCAGCACGGCGTTGTGGTAGACCTCGTCCACGTCGTCGAGCGCGTTCAGGCGTTCGAGCAGCTTCTCGAATTGCTCCAGGGCCTCGCCGGTGGGCGTGACCAGTGGACCGTTCGGCCGCATCACCACGTCGGAACTCTCGACCTCGAAGCCAGCCGCGACCAGCGCCTTGCGCATGGCCTCGACGGCGATGGGATCGGACGCCAGCAACACCGTGCCGACACCGTTCTCGATGACGATGTCTTCGGCGTTGTTCTCGATCGCCGCTTCTTCCAGTTTCGATTCGACGTCGGCATCGCCGCCGGTATGCACCACGACCTGGCCCACGCGGGTGAACTGGAAGGCCACCGAATTGGTGGTGCCCATGTTGCCGCCGAGCTTGTTGAGCGCCGCGCGCACGTCGGCCACCGTGCGGACCTGGTTGTCCGTCACGCAATCGATGATCAACGCGGTACCCGCCGGCCCGTAGCCTTCGTAGCGGATCTCGTGCATGTCGGCGCCGCCCTCGGCACCCGAGCCGCGCTTGATGGCGCGCTCGATGGTGTCCTTGGTCATGTTCGCCGCGAGCGCCTTGTCGACGGCGGCGCGCAGGCGCGGGTTCCCGTTGGGATCGGGCACGCCGCCACGCGTGGCGATGGTGATTTCGCGGATCAGCTTGGTGAACACCTTGGCGCGCTTGGCGTCTTCGGCGTTCTTGCGACCTTCGATGGACGGGCCTCTACCCATGTTCGATTCCTGGACTTACCGGACGGACGAGGGCGCGATTCTAACGGAAGTGCGCTCCGGACGGGTCAACCGTCGAACCGGCCTTCGCGCAGGAAGGCCACCACCTGGCGGGCGACGTCGGCCGATACGAGCATGCCGGTATGGCTGGTTTCCAATACGCAATGGTCGGTGAGGCCGGGCAGCCGGGTTTCCTCCACGCCCACCGAGCCATCGTGCTCGGCACCCAGCTCGCCTACGAAAGCGCCCAGGCCGACCGGCATCCTCCCGGCGATCATGCCGACCTCGCGACACCCGTCCCAGCGGTCCAACCCATGCTCCAGCAGCTCCTTGGAGCGGCCGAGCAGCATGTCGCCGCCCCAGCGATGCGTGAGCCCCCGCGCGGCGCCGCTGCCGTTGAGCGGGGAACCGAGGCAGACGATGCGGCCATCCGGCAAATCGTCGTCGCGGCAGGCCAGCAGGGCCAGGATGCCGCCAAGGCTGTGCCCCACGACGTGTACCGGACCAGGACCGAGGCCACGGATGCGCTTGCGCAGCCGTGCGATCGCCTGCTCCGGCGGCGCCGCGACACTCATGTACTCGAACTGGTGAACCCGGAAACCTTCCTCGCGCAGCCGCCGATGCAGCATCGCCATGGCGAACCCACGCATCCACAGGCCATGCAACAGCAGGACCTCGGGCGGCGGCGGGGTCATCGGCGCGTTCAGGGTCAGGCCTTCAGCGCCTCCGCGGCGGCGACGCGGACGTGCAGTTCCTTCAACTGCGGCTCGGACACCGGCGAGGGGGCATCGGTCATGAGATCCTGTGCGCTGGTGGTCTTCGGGAAGGCGATGACGTCGCGGATCGATTCCGTGCCGGCCATGAGCGCCGCGATGCGGTCGATGCCGAAGGCAAGGCCGCCATGCGGCGGCGCGCCCATGCGCAGCGCCTTGAGCAGGAAGCCGAACTTGGCTTCCGCCTCGGCCGCGCCGATGCCGAGCAGGTCGAACACCGCGCTCTGCATTTCCGGACGGTGGATACGGATCGAGCCGCCACCGATTTCATTGCCGTTGAGCACCATGTCGTAGCCGCGGCTGACCGCGATGGCCGCGTTGGCGCGAAGGTCGGCGATGTCGTCGACCTTCGGCGCGGTGAACGGATGGTGGAGCGCGACGAAGCGCTTTTCCTCCTCGTCGTACTCGAACATCGGGAAATCCGTGACCCACAGCGGCTTCCACGTGTTCTCGACCAGGCCACGGTCGCGACCCAGCTTGATGCGCAACGCGCCCATGAAGTCGGTGACCGTCTTCCAGGCGCCGGCGCCGAAGAAGACGATGTCGCCCGTGGCGGCGCCGGTGAGTTTCAGCACCTGCTCCAACGCGGTGTCGTCCAGGAACTTCGCCACCGGGGAATTGATGCCGTCGCGGCCCTTGCCGAGGTCGTCGACCTTCAACCAGGCCAGGCCCTTCGCGCCGTACTTGGCGGCGTAATCGGTGAGACCGTCGATCTCCTTGCGCGACAGGACGGCGGCGCCCGGCACGCGCAACGCGGCGACCCGGCCGGCGGGATCGTTGGCCGGTCCGGAGAAGACCTTGAACTCGACGTGCTTCACGGCCTCGGCGATGTCGACCAGTTCCAGCGGAATGCGCAGGTCGGGCTTGTCGGAACCGAAGCGGCGCATCGCCTCTTCGTACGTCATGCGCGGGAACACGGCGTCGAGTTCCACATGACGCACTTCACGGAACACGTGGCGGATCAGGTTCTCGACGAAGTCCTGGACGTCGCGCTCTTCGACGAAGGCGAACTCGAGGTCGAGCTGGGTGAACTCCGGCTGGCGGTCGGCGCGCAGGTCCTCGTCGCGGAAGCAACGGGCGATCTGATAATAGCGGTCGAACCCGGCCATCATCAGGATCTGCTTGAACAGCTGCGGCGACTGCGGCAGTGCATAGAACTGGCCCGGATGCACGCGGCTCGGCACCAGGTAATCGCGCGCGCCTTCCGGCGTGGCCTTGGTGAGGATCGGCGTCTCGATGTCCTGGAAGCCGGCGGCGTCGAGATAGCGGCGCAACTCGCGCACCAGCGCGGTGCGCGTGCGCATCATCTTCTGCATCTCGGGGCGGCGCAGGTCGAGGTAGCGGTAGGTCATCCGCATGTCCTCGTTCGGCGACTCGTGCAGCGCGAACGGCAGGTCGCGCGCGGCGTTGAGGATCTCGACCTTGTCGGCGATCAGCTCGACCGTTCCCGTCTTCAGCTTGTCGTTGGCCGACAGGCGTTTGCGGATCTGCCCGGTGACGCGAATGACGAACTCGTAGCCCAGTTCACCAGCGACGGCGAACGCCTCCGCGTTATCGCGTTCGATCACCACCTGGGCGATGCCCTCGTGGTCGCGCAGGTCGACGAAGGCCACATGGCTTTGCAGACGAAGCGTGTCCACCCAGCCGCAAAGGGTGACGTCCTGGCCGATCAGCGACTCGTCGATGAGTCCGCAATAATGGGTGCGCATGCGCTTGAAGCTCCGGCTACCGCAAAGGCGGTCAATAGCGTGGGAAAAGACCCCGGATCGTACCACGAGCCGGGGTCTCTCAAGCGCGGGCGGAGGCCTTAGCGGCCGATGTCGAACTTGCCTCGACAGCCACGATCGGCCCAGATGCCATCGCGGGTGAAGCCGTAGGTGTAGCCTTCGCGGCAGTCGCTCTTGGAGGTCTGCTCGACCAGGCGAGCGCCCCGTCCGATCGGCCAGTGGCAGAACACACGCTTGTTGTCTTCGCTGTCACAGGAAACGATCTGGCCGCCACCGCCGTAACCCGGGCGTCCACCGCCACCCCAGCCCGGACGGCCGTCGTCGTCCCAGCCCGGACGTCCGCCGCCCCAGCCACCGGCTTCCTGGAAGATGCCCCGGCAACCGTCGTCGACCCACAGGCCACCACGGTCCATGCCCCAGGTGCGGCCGCGGATGCAGGCGGTCTGGGAATCCTGGCGGACCAGGCGCGCGTCGCGCCAGGGCACCCGGCAGTAGGAACGGCGTCCGTTGTCGCTGTAGCAATTGACCGTGTCGCCGCCGCGCTGGGCGTGCGCCACGTGCGGAGTCAATGACAGGCCCACGCCGAGCGCGAGCATGGCGACCAGTCCAAGGATGCGTTTCATACCTACCTCCGATGTGTGTGACGCAAAATTATCGGAGGGATCCGCAACCATGTTTGAACGGACCGTAAGAAAACGCCCTGGCTCGGCGTAAGGACCTGCCTCGGTGACTATCCGGCCGCATGAGCGGCGGCACCCCTGCCTCAGCCGCCGGACGGCTTGGCGTCCGCCGAAGGGGTGGCGGCGGGAGCCGGCGCGGGAGCCGGCGCAGACGCCGCCTCGGCAGGCGCCCCGGAAGAACCTTCGGCCAGGTTCCGCTTTTTATCGCCGTCCTTCTTGAAATCGGTCTCGTACCAGCCACCGCCGGCGAGGCGGAACTGGGGTGCGCTCAACAGGCGGCCCACCCGGGGCTCGCCGCAGCTGGGGCAGGCGGAGGGATCGGCATCGGCGATCTTCTGCAAGCGCTCGAAGCGGTGGCCACAGGCCTGGCACTGGAATTCGTAGATGGGCATGGGGCGGGGTCTCTCGTTATCAGGCCGGCATTATCGGGGTGAGGGCCGGTTTTTCAATTCCTTGTGGCGCTCATCGCCGACAGGGTCGGTTCCCACCAGAAGCTCGCCAGACCTCATACCCAGGCCTGGTGGGAGCCGACCCTGTCGGCGATCCAACCCGCGAAAGCGCCCGAGGCATTTTGCATTGCACCAAAATGGCTGGAGAAGCCAGTTCCATGCCAAGCCCGTAAAAATGCGGCCTAGCACGCCATTGTTTCCCCACGATGGCGCATTCATGACGAATGTGTTGACGCACCGCAGCAAGCATGCATAGCGTCATCCCAACGCGGCCTTGAACCGCGTCCGCGGGGCACTCCCGCTCCGCGTGCCGTAGCTCGCCTTGGGGACCATCGATGACGACAGGTAAGACCCTACGACGCAAGCCGTCGGCCAGCCTCTGGCTACCCGCCCTCGGCCTCATGATCGTGACGCCCGGTCACGCCCAGGACGCGGCGCCGCCGCCGGATACCAAGGAGGCCCGGCAACTCGACCAGGTGGTGGTGACCGG
The DNA here is from genome assembly GCF_056755675.1 of Luteibacter sp. KNZ12-1A. NCBI lineage: Bacteria > Pseudomonadati > Pseudomonadota > Gammaproteobacteria > Lysobacterales > Rhodanobacteraceae > Luteibacter > Luteibacter sp. KNZ12-1A. Next base: position 8,486 of record NZ_JBPGXU010000123.1, read on the forward strand.
CACGCGCAGCACCACGCGCACCGAGGCGAACTCGCTCTCGCCCATCGACGTGCTGTCACCGAAGGATCTCACGTCCACGGGAAGTACCGATCTCGCCACGGCCCTCGGCCGCCTGCTGCCTTCGCTCGATTTCCCGCGCCCGGCGATCAACGACGGCAACGACGCCGTGCGGCCGGCCAGCCTGCGCGGCCTATCGCCCGACGCGACGCTCGTGCTCGTGGACGGCAAGCGCTACCACACGTCCGCCCTGGTCAACTACAACAACTCCGTGGGTCGCGGCGCGGCACCGGCCGACCTCAATTCGATCCCGATCTCGGCGATCGACCACATCGAAGTTCTCCGCGACGGTGCCGCCGCGCAATACGGCTCCGATGCCATCGCCGGCGTCATCAACATCGTGCTGAAGCACGGCGCGGGACCCGGCAAGAACTCCATCAACGCCAACTACGGCATCATGGACAAGGGCGACGGCGAGACCAACGGCATCGATGGCTCGGTCGGCGTCGACCTCGGTGGCAAGGGTGCGGACGCGAAGGGCTGGCTGCGCCTGGCCTGGAGCTACCAGAACTCGATGAACACGAACCGCGCCTCGCCGGTAAGCCTGTTCACGCCGGAAGAAGCCGCCGACGGCAATGTCGCCCACCAGCGTTACGGCGATCCGGCGGTGAAGACCTATCAGGCGCTGACCAACTTCCAGTACGAGCTGGCGCGCAATGTCGACCTCTACGGCTATCTCAGCCTGAGCCGCCGCGACGTCACCTCGAACGGCTATTACCGCGGCGCGACCAACGCGCGGAACGTGCCGGAGATCTACCCCAACGGCTTCCTCCCGCAGATCGTCAACCACACCAACGACTCCACCGCCGTGCTCGGCGTGAAGGGCGTGACGGACGGCGGATGGCGCTGGGATGCATCGGGCAACTACGGCATCAACGATCTCGTCTTCGACGTGCAGAACAGCGTCAACACCAACCTGTTCTACTCCACCGGCGCATCACCCACGTACTTCAACGCCGGAACGTTCAAGAACTCGCAGGCATTGGCGAACGTCGATATCGGCAAGGACTTCAGCGTGGGCTGGCTGCCCAATCCACTCACCCTCGCCTTCGGCGCCGAGTATCGCAAGGAGAAGTACCAGATCGACGCGGGCGATCCTGAGTCCTACTACTTCAACCAGGGCACCTTGATTCCCGGCACCGACACACCTTACGCGGGTGGCGCGCAGGTCTTCCCCGGACTCTCGCCCGCCGCCGCGGGCAGCTTCACGCGACACAGCGAAGCGGCCTATGTCGATCTCGAAACCGACGTCACGGACAAGTTTTCCGCCGGTGTCGCCGGCCGCTACGAGCACTACAGCGACGCGGGCTCGACGCGTTCGGGCAAGCTGTCGGCGCGCTACCAGTTCACGCCCACGTTCGCCCTGCGCGGCACGATCTCGAACGGGTTCCGCGCACCGTCGCTCGCGCAGCAGAACTACCAGTCGGTGGTGACGATCATCGATCCCAGCACGGGACAGCTCGCACAGACCGGCACCTACCGCACGTCCGATCCCGCGGCCATCGCACTCGGTTCCAAACCGTTGAAACCGGAGAAATCCGCCAACTACGGCATCGGTGCCGTGTGGGAACCGACCGCCGACTTCAGCGCCACGCTCGACATCTACCAGATCCGCATCTGGAACCAGATCCTCTACTCCGACACCATCAGCCTCACCGATCCGCTACTCGCGGCGTACTTCAACAGCGTGGTGCCGGGCCAGCAGGTGACCGCGGTGCAGTACTTCGCCAACTCCGCCACCACGCGCACACGCGGCGCCGACCTCGTGCTGAACTACCGCATCCCGACGACGGCGTTCGGCCAGTTCAACCTGTTGGCCAGTGGCAACTACAACAAGGTGAAAGTGCTCTCGGTGGGCGAGACGCCAGCCGTGCTCCAGGCCAATTCATCCGGACCGATCGAACTGTTCGGCCGTTCCAGCCAGGGCATCCTGACCAAGGCCACGCCACGCACGAAATTCCTGTTCGGGGCGGATTGGACGCTCGATGGATTCAACGCGCATGCGGACCTGACCCGCTATGGCTCCGTAACCCGTGTGAATGCCGATCCCACGACCGACCAGGTCTTTCCCGCAAGGTGGCTGCTGAATCTTTCCGGCGGGTACACGATCGACCAGTGGAATTTCACCCTCGGCGTGGACAACGTCACCAACCAGTATCCGCAGCGGGTGAAGCCGACCAACAGCGGCGAGGATTATTTCAGCGGATTGCAGTATTCGGCGCTGTCACCGTTCGGGTTCAACGGGCGGTACTACTACGCCAAGGTGGGCTTTCGGTTCTGACGGAGGGGTGGCGGGAGGGGAGAGCATCGCCGACAAGTCGGCTCCCACAAGGCGCGAAGCATCGCCGACAAGTCGGCTCTCACGAGGCACGAAGCATCGCCGACAGGGTCGGCTCCCACCTTCAATAAGGGCGGCTCCCGGCACCAGCAGGGTTGGCTCCCACCAGGCATCGAGTGCCTGGTGG
>NZ_JBPGXU010000124.1:0-10761 GCF_056755675.1 Luteibacter sp. KNZ12-1A
GTATTGTCGGCCACGGAGACGCGGGCAAATCGCTCGCGGAATCGGCGCATGCCGCCGCGCAACCCCACACCATGGGCGTAGCCCCATTGTTGATCGATTCGCTCTATCAGTGGGCCGGTGAAGTGGGCATCCATGGCTCCCTTCGGGGGCGCGAGGCGCCAGTGGCCGTAGTTCGTGTCGTAGCGCACCAGGAAAAAGGTGGCGTCCTGCTCGATGTACGCATGGCCGCCCACGTGAAAGATCCCTTCGGCGTCGGGGTTGCCAGGCTTGCGCAAGCCATGAGCGGCGTACCGATCGTCGAAGCGGACGCGTGGCGGCGTCAGTCGCACGCTCGTGCTTGTCACGCCGCGTGTCGAGGCACGGGAGCGCACGATCGCCCCGGCGACGTGGCGGCCGCCGACAAAGGGCGGAACGATGAGGTTGAGCGCGTTGACGTAACCCTCGGTGAAGGCGACGACGGCCTGTCCCGTGTCGCCCGCCTTTACGTGATCGTAAAAGCGCCAGGATGCCTGCGTCAGGCGAGCGAGGCTGGCGGGTACCTCGGCAAGCGCGGCCGCCACGAGCCTGGAGGCGGGATCGACGTTGAAGCGACCCTGCGCGTAGTCGAACCATGCATCGCTATCGGCGTCGGCCGTGGAGCGGGCAAGGAACCGCGTATCGCGACGATACTTCTCGACGGTGGCGTCATAGGCCGCCGCGAAAAAATCGCCTCGCACCTCGCGTTCTTCGAATGGCTCGGTAGTACGCGTGTACGAGGCATCGCCACTGGCGCCAAGGACCCAGTGGGCGAGCCGGTCACCGGCGAACTCGCGCATGGCGCCATTGGGTGAGACGGTGGCGAACTCGGCGGGCAGGCGATCGAGCAAGTACTCCCGGAAGGCGGGGTGGTAGAGAAAACGCTTCGCGGCATCCTGCCGGCTGTCGAACTCGCGGAACTTGAGATCATCCGGTGCGCCGGGTGTGTACATGACGATACGCGGCGCACTGTTCGGCGCGCGCGACGCGAAGATCAGGATGCCATCCAGCGGCACCTGCCGGTAGGTGAGCTGCGAGACCGCGATCTCGTGCTTGTTCACGCGACGCTGGCCGGCCGGCGCGTCGAGCGCGGCCTCGACCCAGCGAAATCCCCGCTCTTCCCGGTCGTCGATGAACGAGCGTGGCTCCTTGGGCAGGTAGTAGGAGAGACGTGCTTCCTCAGCCTCCAGGCGCATTTGCGCCGCCTGCACCGTGATGGCCAGTTTTTTTGCCAGGGCGCCTCCCGATCCCGCGCGGAGATGCTTTTCGATATGAAGCTGGTAGCGGTTCGCGATATCCAGGTCGCGCACCATGTCGCGGATCGCCGCGTGACCGAGACGGTTGCGCAGCGAGGTCCCTTGCGCGTCGAACGCATGCAGGGTTTCGAAGGAAAATCGGCCGATGTTCTGGCAGGCGAGGTCGATGAGCGAAACGTGCCGCGCTGTCGTCGATCCGGGCAGGGGATCGAGTGCCGAGAGTGGATCCGGCAGAAGCTTCTTCCGGACGATTTCAACGGAGATCGACTCTGGCGAAATGTCGATGTCCAGGGATGCGAGCCTCGCGGCGAGTTCGCGCGAGGCGAACGCCTGCAAGGTCAACGGTTGTTGCGCCCCCGTCATCCAGCGAGCGGCCGATGCCGCGGCCAGGACGTCGTTGTATGCGTCAAGCGCCTCGTACCACGCTGCGGCGACGCCTGCCGGCACGTCAGCCAGGCGTGTGGCGGCGACGGCTTCGAGTAGCCGGGCTTCGCGCAGGCGTTCAATGGCGTCGATGTCCAGCATCGCCGCCGGAGAGAGTTCGTAGCGAACGCGGTCGCCCAGGTCGGTTGCCGCATCGGGTTCGTCGATGTCGAGGCCGAAGTCGTCCGCCGCGAGTGCGATGCGGCCGCGCTGCACCTCGATCATGCGCCTCGCCAGTGTGGCGAAGACCGCATCGCCGATGTCTCGTGAACCGACCGCCCCCCGCGCCTTGGCTTCTGCAAACGTGTCGTTTTCAAGACCGGTGCCGTCGGCGGCATCGACCGACTCTAGCAACCTGCGACGCGTGGACGCCAGGAGGCGCTCCAGGGAGTCGAAGGCCTCCCATCCGCCGTGAGCGGTGAACAGAAGAGCGAGGTTGGGCGTACCGTCGTCGACGAGGATCAGCGATCCCGCATGGGGAGCGTCACCCAGGATCAGTTCGCGCGCGTGTATGCCGGCGGGTAGGGTGGCACCGCTTGCCGTGGCAACGCGTGTGGCGAGCGAGACCGCGTCGTCGCCGAGCGTGCCATCGAGGCCCCGGAGCGAGGCCTGCTCTTTCATTACGCTGGCGAGATGGCGGGCGAGGATGGCAGTGCGCGTTTCGCCGCCGGCCGTTTCCGGAGACGCCCAGAAGGCAGGCAACGCGTCGAGCAGTCGCTGCGCTCCCGTGGCGTCGGGTTCGCTCAAGGATGGTTGCGCCTCGTACATGCGCATGAAGGCGTCACGTGTGCCGGCGAGGCGTCGCAATGCATCGATGGCGGCCTGGTTCTCGGCTTGCACGGCATCGTGGGCTGCTGCCGGTGGGATATCCATATCGCTTTCCTTGCGGTGGGGATGAGATTGGGCTCTGTATCAGTGCGACCAAAGGGCTAACGCGTACGTAGCCCCGTGCGGAACTCCCCGTGCCTCAGGGCGACGCCGGCGAGATCCCTTTGCCTCGTGGGTGAAATCGGGGCGATGCCCTGCTCAGGGGCCGGCAAGGTCGGCTTGATCACGAATTCCAGACCGGAGCGATTGGTGACCGTGTAGACGTTGAACTCGTACGTTCCGTCCGACCGTTGCCGGTTGCGCAACGTGTCCAGGTCGATTTCCACGTAGGCGCCGGCAATGCGCCGTACCTGCTCGTCGGTGAAGGTGTTCGTGCGGCGTTTACCGCGCATGATCTCCACGATTCGACGTGACGAGCGGCTCGGGTCGAGTGTCATGACGTGCAGGCCGGAGGGGCCGGTGGCCGCCGGCAAAGACTGATTGAGCGTGAGCGTGGTTCCCTTGAACATCGCGTGCCGGTGCGGCGTGGTGTAGTGCCATACCGTGGAAGGCCATTGGCTGCGTTCGAGTTTCACGAGCTCGAACCCGTCAATGGGTGGCGGCGACGGAGCGCGGATGCGGGGCGGTGGGCGGCGGGCTTCCTCCAGGGCCGTCTCCCAGCGGCGCGCGAGGGTGGCACTCGTGGGGTGGCCATGCGTGCGATCGTAGATCAGGCGTTTTACGACAGCGGAACGAAGGCCTTGTCGCGTCAAGGCCTGGACCATGATCTCGATATCGTTGTTCGTCAGCGCCGCGGTCTCGGGAACCAGACCGCGGTATTCCATCAACAGATCCACGGGATCCCGATCGTACAAGTCGGGGCGGTCGGGCGTACCACCGCGGAGCCCGACATCCTTGTTGTAGCGCCATTCGCCGGTGTCGTCACGGATTACCGGTGGGGCGTAGTCGGCAGACGTGTGCTGTGGCTTCCGCAAGCGCCAGGTATCGTTGTCGCTATCGAAGTGCACGCCGTAGAGCTGGCCGCGATGCTCGATGAATCGACCGTCGCCGATCTCGTAGATGCCGTCCTTGGCGGCGCGCGCGCCCTTCAGGGTCACGCCACGCGCGATGTAGCGCACATCGAAGGTCGACTCGAACTCGGGCAGTCTGACGGGCCCGATGACCAGTTGGTTAGGTCGAGTGGGTTGGCGTAGCAGCATCGCCCTGCCGAGCGAACGCGTGAACAGGTGGCTTCCCATCACGTCGCCGATCGAGCCGAAAGCGTCGACGAAATCCTCGAAGGCGCGTGTCGGCTCGTCGCGACGCACGTTCTCGACACTACGCCATGCCGCGTGTAGCGCTCTGAGGGTGCCCACGGCAACGCTCAGTCGCACGGGCAGGAAACCTTCCGCGAAGCGGGCGGACAACATGCCGATCGATCTGGCATGGTCGTAATCCGCCTCGCCCGTCGAACGAGCGAGGTCCGCTGAATCGCGGCCGAGTTGGCCCAGCGCCACGTCATACGATGCGTCGTAAATGTTGCCGGCGATCTCTTCCTCGGTGAACCGGCCTTGTGTCAGTGTATGAGGTCGTTCGCCGCTCTGTCCCGAAAGAGCCCACACGGCACGTCGCGTGCCCTCCGAAACGCGAAAGCGACGAGTGATCCCATCGCGACCCATCGTCGACCAGGCCGAAGGCAGCCGGTCGACAACGTATTGCTCGAATGCCGGATCGTGCAGGAAGCCGGCAGCTGCCGATTGACGATCGTCGAACTCCCGGAAGCTTCGGCCGTCGGGGGCGTCCGGAGTGTAGAAAACGGTCCGATAGACGCTTCCCTGCCCTCGAACGCCTATGACAAGCATGTCCTTGACCCTGGCGCCTTCGTAGACGACATGGCTCACGACGATCTCATGGTTTTCGACGCGACGGCGCCTCGCGGAATCCGGCGCGTCAAGGACCGCCTCCACCCATCGATAGCCTCGTTCGGCATGGTCGTCGATGAAGTCCTTCGTATCGCCTTCGACGAAGGTGGTCGAGCGCGCGTCCATCAGCTCGAAGCGCATCCTCGCTTCCTGCAGACGCGCCGACGCGGCCCGCAGACGCGCGCCGCGCGCGGATGTCTTCAACTCGCGCGCGAGATAATCCTGGTAGCTGTTCCTGAGATCGAGTGCGCGAACCAGGTCGACGATCTCGTCGCGACCTAGTGCCAGCAGGAGGCCGCCATTCGCCGTTCTCGCCTGCATGCCTCGGAGCTCGAGAAAACCGAGGTTTTCGCTGGCCAGATCGACCAGCGAGCGTTGTTCGACATCGCTACCGATATATCCGTGCGTGGCACTGGCCGTGGTCGCGAAGAGCTCGATCGTGATGTCCGCGGGGTCGTCGTCGATACCGCGAGCGCGCAGGCGGAGGGCCAGTTCGTCACGCGCGAACCGCCGGATCGATGCGATCGTTTCGAAGCCGTCCCGGGCGAGGATGGTCGCGGTGTCCGCGCGTTGCTTTCGGTAGTCAGCGAGCGCCTGCTCCCATGCCAGGCGAACCTGGGCGGGGAGTTGCGCCAGTCGCAGCTCCTGCACGCTCGACAGCAAACGGGCTTGCCGATGCCGAAGCATGGCGTTGACATCCAGGTGCGGCCCGGTCATCAGGGCGTCGTGGAGGCGATCCGCCAGACGCAGCGGGCCGCCTTCGCGATCGTCGTGCCGTGTCCACGCGTCGATCACCTTGCGGCGCTGCACGTCGATGACATTGCGCACGAGCACGTCGAATACATTGCCTGTGATGTCGCGGGAGGTCACGGAAAGTTCGCCCGTCAGCACGGATGTATCGTCTTCAGCCAATCCGGGGAGAGGCACGCTGGCAGCCAGTGACTCGCGGAGGCGCTCTTCGACCTCCGCATGAAGTGCCTCCAGGTCACCAAAACTTTCCCAGCCCCGATCAGCCGAGAAGAGCAGCGCGGAGGCATGGGCCCCGCTATCCACGACGACGAGACTGCCCGCATAGGGAAGCGCGTTCACCATCAACTCGCACACGCGAACCTGGGGCGGCACGAGATCGCCGCGTGCGCGGGTAAGCGCGAGGATCGTCTCCTTGGCTTGTTCGCTCAGGCTGTCGTCAGCGACGCTAAGCGCGGCCTGATCCCCCATGACCGTCGCCCAGCGGAGGGCGAAGGCCTGGGCGCGCGTGACCGCGACATGACCAGGGTGGGGCGGGATGGGGGCTCGCCAGTATGCGGCGAGTTGTTCCATGAACGGTGTCTTCGCCGATGCGTTTCCATGCGTGGGAATCGGCGGCAAGGACTCTTGTTGATCGATCAGCCAGCGCTGCGTGTCACCCATACGCTGGATGAGCGCGGCGGCGTCTTCACCGGCGGTACGCGTGATCGCCGGGGGCGCTTGTGCAGGAGCCATATCCATTGGCATGCTTCGAGGTCGTGTGGCGCGCAGTGTAAGTGGGCGCGCACACGCCTGGATGCCGGTATTGCCTCGTACATGCGACGGCGGTGATCTCGACGTCGCGGCTTCGACGCTGACATCTCACCGCTGCCACGCCTACAAGGAGATCAGTGGTGCGTGTCGTGCCGGGTGTGCTCATTGGCGATATGGCGATCGTGCAGCGACTCGCCAGCCGATCCGTCATCCGGATCGATCGGAGGGCGTGCGTCGGTGTCGCGGTCGCCATCGCCACCTGGCGTGATCTTCAGGATCGAGTGACGCACCTCGCGCGCGAGGATCACGCGCGCGTCGCGCACCATGTCTTCCAGGGCATCGCTGAAATCGAGCTTGCCGGCATCGTCGGTCCAGACGATCTTCGCTTCGCGAAGCTTCTGGATGAATCCGCGGAACAACGCCTTGTCGAAGAACTCCGGCGCCGACAGCTCGTTGAGCATGCCCAGGCGTTGCGCGGTAAGGGTGCAGGCGGTCTCCAGCTCGCCCGCGCTCATCGTATGCGGGCCGTTCTTCACCAGCGCCGCGATGGCGATGTAGTAACGCTCGAAGGCCTGCAACATGCTGCGTGCGATCACGCGTAGCTGGTAGGCCCCATCGTCCTGGCCGGGGCCGCGCTCGAGCACCCGTCCCTCCGCGCTCGTTTCGAGGATGCCGCGACCGACGAAGAATTCGATCGTGTCGTGCACCTGCGTCGCGAAGCCTTCCTTGTCCCACGGCAGGAACAGTTCGCCCTGGATAAACGGGTAGATGAGCTGGCCCAGCCGCAGTACCGAGGAACGCGACATCCGTCGGTTGTTGAGAAAGCATGCCGCCACCCATGCGGCTGCCGCGTTCAGGTGCAGCACGTTGTTGCGGAAGTAGGACAGCAGGACCGCCTGTTCACCCTCGGTGACCAGCACGTCCCCGAGCGGGTGGCGTACACGGCGGATCCAGCCCATCTGCTCCCCGTAAGCGACGACGCCCTGCGGATTCATCGGCGTGATGGTCACGCGGTCGGAGTAGGGGAGCTCCTGGAACAGCGCCTTGGTGAGTTCGATCTGGGCAAGCAGGTCGTTCTCCGCCATGGCGTGCTTCGGGGTCGCCAGCAGGGCGAGTGCGAGCAGGTTGATGGGGTTCACGTCGGCGGCGCGATTGATGTTTATCTGGATGCGTTCGGCGAGGCGGTCGACGACGCCGCTCATCCATTCGGGTTTCGCATCGGGATCGGCCGTGGCCTCGCGCCAGTTGGCCGCGGTGGCGTCGAGCATCGGGGTGAGCAGGATGGGCTCACCGAAATTCAGCGTGACATGACCATAGCGCTGGCGCAGCACTTTCAGGCCGCGTATGAGTCCGATCAGCGATTCCTTTTCCTTGGGCTTGCCCGACAACTCGCCGATGTACGACGTGCCTTCCATCAGCTTCTCGTAGCCGATGTACACCGGCTGGAACATGACCGGGCGACGCGGTGCGCGCAGGAAGGCGCGCAAGGTCATCGCCAGCATGCCCGCGCGTGGCGCGAGCAGGCGGCCGGTACGTGAACGGCCGCCTTCGATGAAGTACTCGAGCGGCACCCCGCGATCGACGAGTTGGGCCAGGTATTCGTTGAACACCACGGAATACAGCGCGTTGCCCTTGAAGCTGCGACGCAGGAAGAACGCGCCGCCCCGGCGAAGGATCGGTCCCACCACCGGGAGGTTGAGGTTCACGCCCGCGGCGATGTGCGGCGGTACCACGCCGGAATGGTGCAGCTGATAGGACAGCAACAGGTAATCGGTATGGCTACGGTGGCAAGGTACGTAGACCACCTCGTGCCCGGGCGCGGCGGCGCGGGCCTTGTCGAAGTGGTGCATCGCGATGCCGTCGTAAAGCTTGTTCCAGAAGTTCGACAGCAAGAACGAGGTCGAGCGCACCACGGGATGGGAGTAATCGGCGGCGATCTCCAGGGCGAAATCGCGCGCACGTCGCTGCGCTTTCGCCAGTGAGATGTTTTCCTTGCTCGCGGTGGCGGCAATGGCATCGCGCACGGGCTCGGTATTGAGCACGGCGTCGACCACGGTTCGGCGGTGCGAGAGATCGGGGCCGATCACCGCGGCGCGGATGCGCCGGAAGTGCGTGCGCAGCACGCGTGCGATCTTGCGCGTGAGGCGCTCGGGCGTGAGCTCGCCGGACTCCGCGAGCACGCTGCGCAGGGACACCGGCGCGGAAAAATGCACGACGGTGTCGCGACCGTTGAGCAGCAAGGCGAGGATGCGGCGGAAACGACCGACGACGAGCCAATTCTCGGCGAACAGCACGCTGAACCAGCCGGATTCGCGATTCGGCGCACGGCCGACGTATATCGATACCGGAACCACCTGGATATCGCGCGTCGGGTCTTCCTCGATCGCACGGATAAGCTGGCCGATCGGTTCCTTCGGGCCGCGTGAGTCGGTGCGGCCGAAAAGCCAACCCTGACGGCGGCTGAGGGAAAACACGGAGCGGCGCCGGCGACCGGGGAGGTCGAGCAGTTGCATCGGGCTCGGCAAGCCGGCCTCGCGACAGGCCCGTTCCAGGATCAGCGCATCGGACGTTCCGTCGCGCTCGATGGCGTAGCAGACCGCGGCCCCGCTGTTAAGCAGGCTCGCGGGCTCGGCGGGCTCACGTTTTATCCGCACCCACGGCTCGAGGAGGCGACCCAGCAGTTTGAACCACCAGGGTGAACGGGCGACATGGACGTGCGGATCCGCACTCATCGGAATTTCGGACATCGTGGGATTGTACGACCTCAGCGGGCCTTGGCGTCTGCCGCGGGTGCTCCAGGGACCCGCGACGCGGGCGCGGTGGAGTAGGAGGGGGCGGGTGCGCTGGCGGCGGGAATGGGCGAATCCAGACGCGCATGTTCGTCGCGGACGCGCTGGAGCAGGTCGCTGTCGTACCAGCGACCGTCAAGCAGCACGAGCGTGGCATCGGTCTGGATCGGTTTGTCGAGTAGCGTGTAGGTGATCTTGATGTGGGCCGACCCGCCGTTGTTCTCCAGCGTGTCGATGCTCACCGAATCGAAGCTCTTGTCGACCGACAGGCCGTAGACGTTCAGCAAGCGCTTGAAACCAAGCCACGCCGTGGACCAGGTCGCCATCGACTGCTCGAAGCTCATCGAATGCAGCGCGTCGGACGTGGACAGGTGGGCCTTGCGAGCGGTGTCGACGAGGATGCCGATGGCTTCCTTCGCCTTTTCCTGGTCGCTCCAGGCGACAGTCTGCGTCCAGGGTGCGACCACGTTCACGATCTCTCGTAGCTGTCGCTTCTGCGAAAGCGTGAGATCTTTGGCCTCATCGATGGCTGTCAGCGCCATGGATTGGCCCACGCCGGCGATCAAGGGCATCTGGTCCTTGTAATCGCGATCGAAACGCACGAGGGTGGGGCGCAGCTCGGCGAAGAGCTTTCTTTCCGCATCGGGTTCCGTCAGGCGCGTGATGCCCGCCGCGAACTTGGCCTGGTCCTCGGGTGCGATTGCCTCCTGTGCCGCGCTGCGCCGCGACCAATCGGCACGAAACATCGCAAAATCGGCCGGTGGCAGCGTATGCCTCCAGAACAGTTCGAACTTGCCATCGCGCAGCAGGGCCAGCGACTCACGGGTGGCGTCTTCCGGCGAGCCGCCTCCCGGTGTGCCCGGTGCTTCCTTCTGTTTGCCGCAGGCAGCAAGCAGGGCGAGAGCTAGCAGGAGAATCCAGGCAGTCGAGCGGCGCATGGTGGGAATCGGCGGCACTATCGGCGGGATGGGGAGGATACATGGCGACGAGTTGTCGCGTTATCGGCTGGCGGCGCAGGCAAAAGAGTCCCGAAGGCGCCGTGGCGAGCCAGGCCTGCCTGTCAGGCCGCACCGTTCGCACATAAGAAAAAACCCCGGAGACGCGACGTCTCACGGGGTTATCCAGCCCGAAGCCGGAAAGGGAAATGGCCTTGCCTGCTTTGCTTTGGGCACCGCAGGTTTTGGCGAGAGAGATGATAGTTGGCCGACATTGCTAAAGCAATACGTCAGGTCAAGGCATCTAACTCATTGATTTATTTAGTTCGTAGTGAATCCATCTTTTTCTGGCGTCGTTCGTTGCGGGGCAGGCTGTAGTCGTTGTCGAAGAGGGCCGATTCCCAGGCGCCATAGGTGGGGTTCGGCAGCACGAACCAGCGCTCGCCGATCCAGGCGGTATAGGGAGCCATGGCTTTCGCGCGGCCATCGGCGGTGTTGCCCGGGACGTTCGCGAAATCTCCTATCTGGTCGCCGAACTGCATCAGCACCCGGTAGTCCCGGGCCACGAGTTGGCGCCTGCAACCCTTTTCGCTGCCGACCTGTTCGCAGCCCTCGACGAAGGTGCCCAGGCCGAGGAAGGACTGTTTGCCAGCCACGGGGAAGCCCGCGGATCGAAGGTTCGAGAGCGTGGCGTCGTCGAGGTCCTTCGCCCGGTTGGAGATGTAGATCACGGCGATGCCATGGTCCGCCGCGAACTTCGTGAATTCGAGGGCCCCCGGCAGCGGCCGGGCGATGGCCTCGTTGCACCAGGCGGCCCACTCGGCCTCGTTGAACTCGCCGCCCGAACGGATCAGGCGTGCCTGGTAAGGCGAGTTGTCGAGCACGGTTTCGTCGATGTCCAGCACCACGGCCGGTTTCCGCCCCTTCAGCGAAGGGTGGGCTGCACGATCGTCCTTCGGCAGGGCATCCCAGTCAGGGTCGTTCTTCGCCTTGAGAAGTTTCTCCCGCGCGTCGCGGAAGGTTTGCAGGTAGATGAAATCGTGCTCGCTGGCGTTCTGCGACCAGGCCACCGCGTTGAGGTTGTCGTCGGGGGAAGGTCCGGGGGCGGGAGCGT
>NZ_JBPGXU010000125.1:0-10495 GCF_056755675.1 Luteibacter sp. KNZ12-1A
GTCCTCGGTGGGGGCGGGGATACGCGTGGAGGGGAACAACTGGTCGAGGCGCGCGCCAAGCGTGGCGTCGAGTGCCAGGGCCAGATTATCCAACAGGCTGAGCAGTTCCGGCGGCAGCTGGATGCCCAGGCGTTCCACCTGTTCACGCGGCCGCAAGGGAAGCCGGTACTGCGTGCAACGGTATACGCGCAGCAACTCGGTGGCGTCGAGGCTGCGGCTGAGCAACCAGCCGCCGGCTTCCCCACGCTGGATCATGTCGGCCCGTTGCAGGTCGTCGAAATAACCTGCGATCGCGCTCGACGGCAGGTAGGGTTCGCGCAGGCGGACCGTGGCGGGGTCCACGCTTTCGCCCGAACGCTGCGCATCGACGAAATGCTGCAACACGACCAGCAGCCCGATGAATTCGGCTCCTTCCGGCAAGGCCTCGTGGGGCACGGTGTATTCGAACGCGGAGATGGAGGCCGCGATGGAGGCGCCCAGGATCACGATGATCCACGACAGGTAGATCCACAGCAGGAAGATCGGGATCGCCGCGAGCGCGCCGTAGATCTCTTCGTAGTTGGGCGAGTTGCGGATGAACTCGGTGAACCCCCAGCGTGCGAACTCGAACAGGATCGCGCCCAGCATCGCGCCGATGGCCGCATGCCGCCACGAAACGCGGCGGTTCGGCACCATCGTGTACATGAGCACGAGCGTGACGAAGGTGATCACGAACGGAAGCAGGTTGAGCAGGCGGCTCTGCGTCGCGATCTGGTCCGCCGCTTCATGCAGCATCGGGAACGCGGTGATATACGAGGACAAGGCCAGCCCGCCGACGACCAGGATCGGGCCCAGGGTCAGCGCCGCCCAGTACAACAGCAGGCGCGAGGCCCAGCCACGCGGCTTGCGCACGCGCCATATCCGGTTCAGCCGGTCTTCGATGCTGATCATCATCGACACGGCGCTGAACAGCATCACCAGGATCGAGATGCCGGTGAGCTGGCTGGCCTTGTCGGCGAAGGCCAGCATGTATTCCTGCACCTTCATGCCGGTGGCCGGCACGAAATTCTGGAACGCGTAGTTCGCCAGCGAACCGCGCCATTCCGCGAACACGGGGAAGGCCGAGAGGATGGCGAAGATCGCCACCGTGAGCGGCACCAACGACACCAGGGTGGTATACGAGAGCGCGCCGGCGGTCTCGAAGCACTTGTCGTCGACGAAGCGCAGCCAGGTGAAGCGCGAGAAACTCAACGCGCGGTCGCGATCGATGCGCAGCGGCATGTCCATCCTCATCCAGTCCCAAACGATTGGGAACGCGTGGCAGTTCTGCGAGACTAGCGCCTTCGCAAAGGCGGCCATCCATGTCCCACGACGTCCTCGTACTCTACTACAGCCGTAGCGGCCACACGGCCCAGCTCGCCCGTTTCGTCGCCCGCGGGATCGAGGAAGTGCCGGGCATGCGGGCGCGTCTTCGCCAGGTACCCCCCGTGGCGCCGGTCACCGAAACGGCGATGCCGCCGGAACCCGAGGAAGGCGCCCCCTACGTGACACGCGCGGACCTGGTCGAATGCGTGGCCCTGGCGATGGGAAGCCCCACGCGCTTCGGCAACATGGCCGCCCCGCTGAAGCATTTCATCGATACCACCGGTGCGGAATGGGCCTCGGGCGTCCTCTCCGGCAAGCCGGCGGCACTGTTCACCTCGACCAGCACGATGCACGGCGGCCAGGAAGCCACCCTGCTGTCGATGGCCCTCCCGCTGCTCCATCACGGCATGCTCATCGTCGGCATTCCCTATACCGAGCCGGCATTGAGCAGCACGACGACCGGGGGCACGCCCTATGGGGCGAGCCATGTCTCCGGCAGCCGCGGCGACAACGGCATCAGCGAGCACGAACGCGAACTCGCGCGTGCGCTGGGCAAACGCCTCGCCGACGTCGCCCGGCGTCTGGGCACGCCCGCGTGAGCCAGGCGTCAAGTACCACGCAGAAGGTCGGGCTTGCGGCGTGGGCGGCCCTCCTGGCCTTGCAGTTGCTCTGGTACACCCTGTATCCGCCGGTATCGATCCCGACGTGGGTGGCGTTCGCGCTCACCGTGCCGCCCTTGCTGCTGCCACTGCTCTCGCTGCCGAACGTGACCCGCGCCCTGCTCTGGGTCGGCATCCTCGCCCTGTTCTATTTCTGCCACGGTGTCTCCGAGGCATGGAGCTCCACGGCGGACCGCTGGCTGGCGGTCGTGGAGATCGTGTTCACCCTGCTGCTTATCGGCACGCTCGGCGCGGGCGTCCGCCGCCGGCGCTGATCCCCGCGCGGCGCATGTTGCGCAGCGTATCGACGGACGGACGAGGCCGGTGCAGGCTAGGCATCGAATCCGACGAGAGGACGCCACGATGGGTTTTGTGCAGGAAGCGCCGCGACTGGCGCATCCCTTCCGCGACGACCGCGTGCTCAACGCGTGGCTGGGCCACACGCTGCCAGCCGATCGCCTGGGAGCGATGCGCCCGGACCTGGAGGCGTTGGCCGATTACGCGGTCATGGCCTGGGATCGTCGTGGACGCACGCCACGCGGCGAACCCATCCTCACCCAGTGGGATGCGTGGGGCTCCCGCGTCGATCGCATCGCCCTGACGCCCGCCTGGGAGGAAGGCCCCGGCCTGACGACGAAGCACGCGGTATTGGCCGCGGGGCACGAACCCTCGCGCTGGGCACGCGTCGAGGAATTCGCCCGTGTCTACCTCTATCACGTGGCCAGCGAATTCTACTGCTGCCCGTTGGCGATGACCGATGGCGCGGCGACGGCGCTGCGCGCCTCGGGTAACGCACGCCTGATCGAACGGGCGCTGCCGCATTTCCTCAGCCGCGATCCGGCCACGTTCTGGCTGTCGGGCCAATGGATGACGGAAACGCCAGGCGGTTCCGATGTCGGGCGTACCGAAACCACGGCCCGGCAGGACGCCGACGGCCAGTGGCGCCTGTATGGCCGCAAGTGGTTCAGCTCGGCCGTCGTGGGCGAGGCGGCGCTCGCGCTGGCGCGCCCGGAAGGGTCCGGCACGGGCACGGCGGCGTTGGCGCTCTTCTACGTCGAGACGAAGGACGAGCACGGCGTATGGCATGGCATCACCATCGACCGGCTCAAGAAGAAACTCGGCACCCACGAACTGCCCACCGCCGAGATCCATCTCGATGGCCTGCCCGCGACACCGGTGGGCCCGCTGGACCATGGCGTTCGCCAGATCGCCCCGATGCTCAACGTCACGCGCACCTGGAACGCCGTGTGCGCGGTGGCGAGCATGGCGAGAGCGATCGCACTGGCTCGCGACTACGCCTTGCGACGCAGCGCCTTCGGTCACCGCCTCATCGACCATCCCCTGCATGCGCGCACCTTGGCGGACATGCAGGCGGAATACGAAGGCGCCTTCTCCCTCACCTTCCACGTGGCGGAACTGTTGGGGCGTACCGAACAGGGCGAAGGCGGGGCCGACGACGCCGCCCTGCTGCGCCTGCTGACGCCCCTGGCGAAACTGTGGACGGCGAAGGTCTCGATCCGCGTGGTGTCCGAGGCCCTGGAATGTTTCGGCGGCGCGGGCTACATCGAGGACACCGGCCTCCCGCAACTGCTGCGGGACGCCCAGGTATATGCGATCTGGGAAGGCACCACGAACGTGCTCTCGCTGGACATGCTGCGTGCGCTGCCCAACGGTCTCGGGCCGCTCAGGCAGGCCATCCGGGAGCTCGTGCCGGAAGGGGCGCCGGAGCGCGGCATCATCGTCGGCACGATCGATGCGACGGAAGCCTTGCTGGGCGACATCGCGGCGGATCGCGCCGCCCTCGAAGCGTCGGCACGCGGGATCGCCTTTACCCTCGCGCGCACGATGGCCGCCGCCCTCCTCCTGCGGTCGGCGGCCTGGGCGGCCACCTCCGGCGATCCGCGGCCCGCCGCGGCGGCCCGCCGCTTCATCGCGCACGGCCTGGACCGGTTGGCGCTGCCGGAAAACGAGCAGGACATCGCGCTAGCCTCGGACGCGCCGGCGACGGGCCTTCACCGCTGAGGCGGCTCATCCGGGGCGCGCAATGTAGAATGATCGCCCCGCTCCACCCGGTTTCCAGGTCAATCATGCAGCAGCTCACCATCGTCACCACCGGCGGCACCATCGACAAGGTGTATTTCGACGACAAGTCGGACTACCAGATCGGCTCGCCGCAGATCGGCGACATCCTCCATCAGTTGGGCGTCGCCTTCCGGTTCGACGTGATCCCCATCCTGCGCAAGGACAGCCTGCACGTGACCGACGAGGATCGCGCGCTGATCCGCAGCACGATCGAGGCACAGCCGCATCGTCATGTACTGGTGACGCACGGCACCGACACGATGGTCGAGACGGCCCGCGTGCTCGCAGGCATTCCCGGCAAGGTCATCGTGCTCACCGGCGCGCTCAACCCCGCGCGTTTCCAGGGGTCCGACGCGGTGTTCAACATCGGTTGCGCCGTCGGTGCGGTGCAGACACTGGCCGACGGCGTCTACATCGCCATGAACGGCCGTGTGTGGGATCCAGCCACGGTTCGCAAGAACCGCGACGCGAACCGTTTCGAGGCCGTCTGAACCCAGGCGGGCTCGACGCCGCCTCAACGCCGCGCGCGATCCTCGACCACCGCGTCGACGGTCGCACCGGCATCCATCAGGCCGGCCCCGCACCCCTTCGGGCAAGGTCCCGGCAGAGGCCGCGCATTGTCGACCAATTGCCGCGTGATGTCGTCGACGCCGATGGCGGGGTCGGCCGAACGCATCAGCGCGACGAGCGCCGCCACCTGCGGTGCCGCCATCGAGGTGCCTGCGTGGTACGCGAAGATGGAACGCTCGCGACCGCGCTTGCCCGCGTCGACCGTGGACACGATGTCGTCCGCCCCGCGTTCGCGCAAGCTGCCGCCGGGCGCTGCGAGGGTGACGCGTTCGCCATGATTGGAGTACCACGCCATCGAGCCGTCACGCGCCAGGCCCGCGACCGTGACCACGCCGGGGCAGTTCGCGGGCACGTTGGTCGAGGCCTTCGCCTGGTCGTTGCCGGCGGCGGCGACCACCACCGTGCCGTGCCCGCGCGCTTGTTCGATGGCCCGCGCGATGGCGATGCCGCAGGCGCCCCGCCCACCGAGGCTCAGGTTGATCGCATCCGCACGGCGTTCGAGCGGGGGCACGCCCGGCACCGCGCCGCCACTGGCCCAGACCACCGCATCGGCGACATCCGAAAGCCGCCCACCGCAATGACCGAGCACGCGCACAGGTAACAGTTTCGCCTCGGGCGCCAGCCCCACGATGCCCGGCCGGTTGCCGGAACGCGCCACGATGAGGCCGGCCACGTGCGAGCCATGCCACGACGACGGAGCGACGCGCGACGAACCACAGTCGCCGGCGTCCCTCCAGTCACCTTCGTCGGTAGGATTCGCATCGCGGCCATCGCCGTCGCGCGCGGCGGCGGCGTCGCTCACGAAATCGTAGCCGGGCAGCGACTGGCCATCGAATTCGGGATGCGGGGTGATGCCGGTGTCGAGCACGGCGACCACCGCTCCCGCCCCACGCGTGTAGCGCCACGCCACTTCCGCATCCACGCCCACCTTGGGATCGTGCATGTACCACTGCCGTTTCCATAGCGGGTCGACGATGGTCGTGGCGGTGACGACGAGGTCCTCCTCGACGGCGGCGACGCCCGGAAGACGGGCGAGACGGGACACGTCACCGCCGTGCATCTCGAAGAGTTCGCCGCCCGCCGCGAGCGAACGCACATGCCGCGGCGCGTCGACTCGTGCGGTGCCGGCCATCGGACGGGGCGTGCGCGCGGCGCGTGCCGAATCCGCATCGACGAAATGAACGATGTAGCGCGCTTCGTCCGCATGGGTGGACGGCGATAAAACGAGCGGGATGACAGCGGCGAGGAGAGCCAGGCGCATGGGGACGTTCCTTCGATGGCGCAGCGGGGGCTGCGAGGGTCGAACGAACGTAAGGCCCTGGCGATGGAGGGCCTATTCGACCCTGCCCACGTGAACACGTAGGAAAAACGACCGCGAACGAAAGAGGCCCGGGCGCTACCGCCCGGGCCTCGTCGAACGCACGTCGATGCCGTGGCTTACGGCGTCCAGGTCGCCTTTAGGGAGACGCCGGAGAACGTGGTATAGCCACGAACCTTGACGTAGTACGTGCCGGCCTGCGGTGCCGCGAACGTGCAGGTCTCGTTGTTGCCGTTGAGGTACGGACGGCAGTTGTAGCTCGAGGTCGTCGGCGCGGAGCCGAACTTCACGTAGAGATCCGCATCACCCGTGCCGCCGCTGGTGACGATGCTCAGGTTCGACGCACCGGCCGCGATGACCACCGTGTAGCTGAGTTCCGTACCCGAGCTTCCCGCCAGGCCGGTCTTGGCCACGCCGTTCTGCAACTGCGTGCCGCCACCGCCACCACCGGTCGAGCAGGTCACGCCCACCGCCGTGAACGCCGCGGCGACGTCGGTCGCCGAATAGCCCAGGTCGGTCGCCGCGCTCGCCACGCCGCACGCACCGCTGTTGAAGGTGGAGCTGGCCGTCCAGTAGAGGGCATTGGCACGTGCGAAGGCCTTGAACGCCTTGACCGTATCCCAACCGCTGGTCTTGGCCAGCACGCAGAACGCCTTGTTGTACACGCCCGAGGAGTAATGCACGTCGAGGCCGCTGTAGTAATCAGCCGCGTTGTCGATCGAACCGCCGTCCTGGGTCGGGTTGCACATGTAGCGCAAGGCGTCGCCGATGCCGGCGCTGGTCTTGACGATGTCCGAGCCGACCAGGAAATCGTTGCTGCCGCGGTCGTAGTATTCCGCCGCTTCGCCCGCGATGTCCGAATAGGCCTCGTTCATGCCGCCGGACTGGCCGCTGTAGGCGAGGTTCGAGTGCTGTTCCGTGTAGCCGTGGCTGATCTCGTGCGAGGTGACGTCGAGCGCGACCAGCGGATAGAACGTGCTGGCGCCATCGCCGAACGTCATCGAGCTGCCATCCCAGAAGGCGTTCTCGTAGTTGTTGCCGTAGTGCACCTTCATGACCAGCACCTGGTTCAACGGTGCCGCGCCGGTGTACGCGGTATACATGTCATGGACCACGCCGCCGAAGTGATGGGCATCGTTGATCGGGCCATAGGCGCCGTTCACGGCGTCACCGCTGGAATTGAAGCAGGTGAAGCTCCACAGCGTGCCGCTGCCGGAGGTCGCCTTCTTCATGTTGTACGACTTCACGTAGGCGTTCTGCGCCGTACAGGTGGTTCCGGATTGCGTCACGCGCAGCGCGGGCAAGCCGTTCGCTCCCCATGTGTACTGGCCGACCTTCTGGTTGCCGCCCGGGCCCGTCGCGTCCACCTCGGCATTGGTGAGGCCTTCCCACTGCTCGATCACCTGCCCGGTGTTGGCATCGATGATCGCGGTCGGGCGAGTGGGATGATCGCCGCCGGAGAAGAACGAGGTCAGGTACACGAGGCGCGCCGGCGCGCCGTCCACCGGATACACGTAGAGGTCGGCCTTGGCGTTTTCAGGCTTGGCCGTCGCCGCGCCCAGCGTGCGCGCCTGCTTCGTCAGCAAGGCGATCGCGCTGGCCTGGTCGATCTTCGGCGTCACCGAGGTGAGATCGACCTGCAGGTCCGAGGTGACGACACCGTTGGCGACCAGCGCATTGCCCTGGGCATCCTGCTCCACGGCGATGCTGCGTCCATACACCGGGACGCCCTTGAACGTCTGTTGCATGCGTACTGTCTGGGTTCCCTTCACCGTCGGCAGCGCATTCCTGGCCACGAACGAATTGTCCGCGGAAAGGCCGAGCTTTGCCGCCAGCTGATTGGCGGGGACGGCTCCGAGGTTCTGCGCACGGAGCGCCTGCTCGGTGCCGGCCGTGGCTACCGAGGTAGCCGCGATAGCCAGCGAAGCGACCAGGAGTTTCAAGCGAAAATGACTTGCCATTACGTTCCTCCTCCGGGAATGGGCCGCACGAAGCCATTGCGGCCGTGGGGACCACATTCCGAACGATATGAATTCGCGCCGCAGCGCGATGCCCGTTTTGTTCCGACTTGACGGCCTCCCCGCCGCAAGTCACGGTCAACCTAGCGCAAGATCTCGCGGTCGACTACCTAGGGATTTCCCTAGGCCGAAGGAAAATGCGACGCAGGCGGCGTCAGAGCATGCCGGTTTCGAGCTTCGCCGCGTCCGACATCATCGAATGGTTCCAGGGCGGGTCGAAGACGAGGTCGACGTCCGCCTCGACCACCGTCGGGATGAGTTCGAGCTTGGTGCGTACGTCGTCCACGAGGATGTCGCCCATGCCGCAACCGGGCGCGGTCAGGGTCATCTTCACGTAGGCGCGGCGGGCACCCTCGTCCGTGGTCTCGAGGGTCACGTCGTAGACGAGCCCCAGCTCGACCACGTTGATGGGGATCTCGGGATCGAAGCAGGTGCGGAGTTGCTGCCAGACCAGTTTCTCGACGTCCTCGTCGGAGGCGTCGTCGTCCAGCTCGATGGCCTTGGGCGGTTCCTTGCCCAGCGCGTCGGCGTCGTTCCCCGCGATCCGGAACAGGTTGCCTTCCACGTACACGGTGAAACTGCCACCCAGCGCCTGGGTGATGTAGCCGATCTGCCCGGCCGGAAGCGTCACCGTCTCTCCCTGCGGGACCATGACCGCCTGGCAGTCACGCTCGAGGGTGAAGGGTTCGCTGCTGAGGCTGAAACCGCTCATTGCTGTCCTGTGAAGGCCGCGCCGCGGCCGCAAAGTCGTCGATTATGCGCCCGCCGCGGGCCGGCGGTAAGCGTCTACCGGCTCTAACGTCGGGGCTGCGGCCTGCGCCCTCAAGAGCGCCGCGCCTTCCCGCCCGCTATCATGGCCGCTTTGCCCGATCCAGGATCCCATGCGCGACCTGACCGATACCCATGCCGGCTGAGCGTACTCATCTCTCCGGCTTCCTTTTCGGCGCCCTCTGCGCCGTCATGTTCGGCTTCGCCGTGGGCGCCGTCTGGATGGTGCCGTCGATGATGTTCGGCCGCGCCCTGCCCGCCCTGGTGCTGCCTGCCGGCTGGATACTGGGCGTGGTGGTGCGCCGCTGGTTGCGTTTCCGCGGTGCCGCGGGTGCGTTGCTGGCCGCCGTGGCCACCTTGATCGCCGCCGCCTACACGGCTTGCCTGGTGGCTGCCGCGTCCATTTCGGGAATGATGGGCGTGGGCCTGGCCCAGGCCATGAGCGACGCCGGGCCGGCCATGTTGATCGACCTGGCCCGCCTGGCCCAAGGTCCGGGTGACATCGCCCTGGTCCTGGCGGGCGCGGTACTGGCGGCCCTTGTCGCCTGGCCCCTGCGCGCCCGTGGTCGTCGCACCCATTGACTTCATAAGCCGTAAATCCCTTGCCCCGGAAGATATTGCGCGAAACAAGCAGTCAACCGGCGGTCGCCGACCGCGTTAACCGGAGTAGACCAGGCCGTATGGAGCACGAGGATGCGAAGACCGACGACGCGGGGAAGGCCGTGAAC
Organism: Luteibacter sp. KNZ12-1A; assembly: GCF_056755675.1. Classification (NCBI taxonomy): domain Bacteria; kingdom Pseudomonadati; phylum Pseudomonadota; class Gammaproteobacteria; order Lysobacterales; family Rhodanobacteraceae; genus Luteibacter; species Luteibacter sp. KNZ12-1A. The sequence goes on from NZ_JBPGXU010000125.1 coordinate 9,488, forward strand.
GCCTCGATCGCGATCGACAGCGCATCGCTCGACGACCTGCGCGAGGTGCCCGCGAGCATGGATGCCTTCCTCGCATCCATCGAGCGCCGCGCGTGGCGCATGGCCGAGATCCACCTGGGCAACCGCGAGGACGCGTTGGACGCCGTGCAGGACGCGATGTTGCGGCTGGTCCGCCATTACGGCGAGAAGCCCGCGGAGGAATGGACCCCGTTGTTCTGGGGCATCCTGCGCAGGCGCATCGTCGACCTGCAACGGCGGCGCAAGGTGCGCTCGATCGTGGTGGGCTGGCTGGGCGGCGGCAAGGACGACGACGGCGACGAACTACCGAGTTGGGAACCGGCCGACGACAGTCCGGACCCCTCGGCCCGGTTGCAGGATTCACAGGCCTTCAGGGATATCGTGGCGGCCGTGCGCAACCTGCCCCGGCGCCAGCGCGAAGCCTTCACGCTTCGCATCATGGAAGGCCTGGACGTGGCCGAGACGGCGGCAGCCATGGGCTGCTCCGACGGCAGTGTGAAGACCCACCTTTCGCGCGCGATGCATGCGCTGCGCGACCAACTGGAGGCATGGCGATGAGCCAGCACGATCGGGAACTCGAACGCCGAGCCAGGGATCTGTACCTGCGCGCCAGCCGTGACGTGGATCCGGCCGTGGCCGGCCGCCTGCGCGCCGCCCGTCGCACCGCGCTGGCCCAGCCACGCGAGTCGGCGGTTCGCCGGCTGTTGCTGCCGGCGGGGGCGTTCGCGGTGCTCGCCCTGGCCACGTTGATGGTCTGGCAGCCCGGCGTGACGCCTTCGGCGCCGCCTGTTGCCAGCCAGGCGGCGGATGCGGATCCGAACGACCTGCCGCCGGATGCCGATGTCGCCGATCCGGCTTTGTACAAGGACCTCCAGTTCTATAGCTGGCTGGCCTACAACGACACCCCGTCTTCGTCTCGCAAGTGATTCCCATGCGCCGCGTTCCGCTCGTCCTTGCCCTGTTTCTCGCACCTGTCTCTTATACACATCT
>NZ_JBPGXU010000126.1:0-10387 GCF_056755675.1 Luteibacter sp. KNZ12-1A
AGATGTGTATAAGAGACAGGTCCGGCACTCGGTTTGGCTTGACTCGGCTCGGTGGGAGCGGACCCTGTCCGCGATGCTCTTCAAGCCCCCGAAGCGGCCGCCCGATCTCCACCGGCATCCGTATAGAACACCACGACGGTCGCTCCCCGCGGCCCGGCCGTTCCACCCCGCATGACATCGCCGCTGCGACCGATCGAGTCACCCGGCCGTATCACGCGTGGCATTCCTTCCGGTGTCGCCAGGTGCAGTTCCCCTTCGAGCAGGTAACCCGCGTCCGGTACGGTGTTCCGGTGCCAGGGAAGGGAGGCGCCGGGCTCGATCGAGATGCGCAGCATGCGCATTTCCGGTTGTCCGTCCGCCCATGTCTGCGTGGCGGCTGGCGGGGTTTCGTTTCGGGAGGGATCGGTCGTGGCGACGATGGCGGCTCCTACGAGGATGGCCAGGGGCATCGCTAGCTGGACGGGAAGCATCATGCGGTCCTTGCGTGGGTGATCGATCGATCCTGCACGCGGGAGAGGTCGCTTGTCTTGAGAACACTCTCATTCGCATGACTTATTCAGGCACAGGCAGGCAATGCTCCGCATTTCGCCCTCGTTCGCCCCGTGCAGGACAGAAACCGACCTTTCCCCGCGCCCTTCGCCGTTCAATGATCGTCCCACCGCCGACGACGGAGAAGCCCATGTTTCGCTGGATGCAATCGATCACCGCCAAGGTGCTGGGCATCGCCATGCTCGCGCTGGTCATGCTCATGCCGCTGTCCCAGGCCGACGGTCTCGTGCGTGAACGGCAGGCCATGCGCGATGCGGCTTTCACGCGTGTCGCCGAGGGTTGGGGTGGACCGCAGACCATCGGCGGCCTCGTCCTGGCCGTGCCCACGCGATACGAGACGCAGGGTAGCGATGGCAAGGTGGTGAGCGTGCGTGACGGCACGGAAATCGTGCTGGCCGACGAACAAAGCACCGTGGCGGACCTCGCCGTGGACCGGCGGCGCGTGGGTATGTACGAGGTGCCGGTCTACACGGGCGAGGTGACCATCCACGGCCGCATCCTGCCCGAGGACCTTCGCCGCTTCACCACCGATACGGGAGCGGCGTGGTACCCGGCCAAGGCCGAGCTGCGCCTGCTGATCGCCGACACTCGCGGCTTGCAGGGCATCACGGCGCTGACGGTCGACGGACACACCGCGCGCTTGTCGTCTTCCACCGCGCGAATGGGGCCTTATACCGTGCTTTCCGCACCGGTGCCGGTCGACCCCGCTCGCGACACGCCACTGGATTTCGCCCTGACCCTGCGCATCGCCGGTACCGAGTCGTTCTCGGCACTGCCCCTGGCGCGTACGAACACGTTGCGCATCCGTTCGCCGTGGCCCGATCCCAGCTTCACCGGCGCCTTGCTGCCCGGCCAGCGTAGCGTCGGCGCGCGAGGGTTCGACGCGACGTGGCGGGTACTCGATCTCAACCGGGCCTATGGCCAGCATTGGGACGCCTCCGATGCGAACGTGGCGGCCCGTCTCGAACCATCCGCCTCCGGCGTGAAGCTCTACCAGCCTGGCGGCGTGTACCAGCAGAACGATCGTGCCGGCAAATACGGCCTCCTCTTCATCGCGCTCACCTTCGTCGCCTTCTTCCTCTTCGAGATATTGAAGGGGCTGCGCCTGCATCCGGTGCAATACCTGCTCGTGGGCGCGGCCATGACCAGCTTCTACGTGCTTCTGCTGGCGTTGTCCGAGCAGATCGGCTTCGGCCCCGCCTATCTGGTGGCGGCCGCCGCCGTGGTGCTGATCGTGGGTGGCTATGCGATGGCGGCCCTGCGTGCCCGCGCGGCGGGCCCGGCCCTTGGCGGCGTGCTCGCCCTCGTTTACGCGATACTGTATGGCCTGATCGGCGCGGAGCAGTACGCGTTGCTGATCGGCTCGATCGTGCTCGTCGCGGTGATCGCCCTGCTGATGTACCTGACCCGCCGGATCGATTGGTACGCACAGGGTGTACCGTTTACTTCCTCGCTGGATACGCCATGAACTTCCTCGCCATCGAAACCTCCACGGAAGCCTGCTCGGTCGCCCTCGTCCATGGCGACGAAGTGATCGAACGCAGCGAAATCGCCCCGCGCCGCCACGCCGAGCTTGTGCTGCCGATGGCCGACGACCTGCTCGCCGAGGCGGGCCTGAAACGCGGGGCGCTCCATGGCATCGCCGTGGGCCGCGGCCCCGGTGCGTTCACCGGCGTGCGCCTTGGCGTGTCGTTGGCACAGGGCATGGCGATGGCGCTCGATGTTCCCGTCGTCACCGTGTCGTCGTTGCAGGCGCTGGCGCTGGAAGCGCCCGAGGACGATGCGGCGATCCTTTCGATCATCGATGCGCGCATGGGCGAGATCTACGTCGCCGCATGGCGGCGCGAGGACGATGGCGGCATCGTCCTGATCGACCGCGAGCGCGTCGACACGGCCTCCGCGCTGGTGTTGCCCGACGTGGCGGCATGGCACGTCGTTGGCACGGGCTGGGCCACCTACGAGGCGATCCTGCGCGAGCGCATCCTGGCACCCATTCGCTCGGCCGATGGCGCGCGCTATCCACAGGCACGGCACGTCGCGCAAGTGGCGGCGCGGCGTTTCCGCGATGGCGAAGCCGTGGCGCCGGAGCTGGCTTTGCCGGTGTATCTGCGCGACAAGGTGGCGCTTACGCTGGTGGAACAAGGCCGGGCCTGAGCGCGCCTACGACGTTGGATGTATGGCGGGAATATCGTTCCGGACTTATCTTGCGTAGCCACGGATAGCGACACGACGACAAGGATATCGACCATGAACGGACGCGGGCTGCGCGAGCAAGGCGACATCGATACCTCGTTCGGCAACGAGGGCACGGCTGAGCTTCGGTTCGAGGATTATGTCATCGAGCCGGGTGCGAGCGAACCGCTTCGCGCATTGGCACGGACGGCGGACGACAAGATCATGCTGGCCATGGGCTGCCGCAGGCCCTTCGGCGGTTGGCAATATGGATTGGCGCGGCTCATGCCCGATGGAACCTTCGACCCTTCGTTCGGGGTGGAGGGTGTCGTGATCGAACCTCCCCTGCCCGAGGAAACCCTGCAAGGTGCCCAGCCTTTGCCGATGGCCGGTGGGGCGACGGTACTGGTACTCAGGTCCATGAACGGGGAGACATGGATGCTGACACGCAGGAATGTCGAAGGCGTGCTCGACGATACGTTCGGCATCGGCGGTTATGTGAATCTCGATGGCATCCGTCCGCCGGGCGAGCCCCTCGTCGTGAAGGGTTTCGTCATCGCGGGGTCGGACGACGGTTGCTTTTTCATCGGTACGACCAGCGCCGCCGAAGGCGGTTATGGTGGCATCGTGTTCTGTTTCGACGCGCAGGGCAAACTCGATCCCACATTCGCCGGCAAGGGCTATGCCCTGGTCGATGTGCCGTTGGGTGCATCGGGCAGGATCACCGATGCGTTGCTGCAAGATGACGGGAAAATCGTTCTGAGCACGGCAACGATTTCTGGAAACTCACGAATCGTGCGCCTGCTTCGGTCAGGCGTCCCCGACCCGGCGTTCGGGGACGCAGGACACGTCGTGATCGATGGAAACGACAGTGCCGATCGCATCGAAATCGAAAAACTCGCCTGGTCGAACGACGCCGGCCTGTGGGGAGCGGGAAGCATCATGACCCGCCGTCCGCGAGTCGGCGTGTTGGTTCGACTGGACGATAAGGGAGCGATCCCCCCGAGCTTCAACGGGGGCAGGCCGCTGGAAATCAACTACGGGAACACCGACGACGATGGCGGGCTGGCGCTTCCCTTGCATATCGCGGTTTCGGCCGAAGGTGGCGTCACCGTGGTCGGCAGTGCCGATTACGACTGGACAGATATAAAGCGGTTGGTTGTCGGACGTCACGTTTCGTCGGGCGAGCTCGACTCGTCGTTCGGCGATCGCGATGGATACTTCACCATCGACCCGGCCCTCGAAGGTTTCAACTTCATTTTCTTCGGCATCGATGTAACGAACGATCATCTGGTCTTCGAGGTGTTGAGCGGTAACGGTGTGGGCAGTCCCAATCCCGATCGCGTGCTCGTGCAGCGATACTTCGCCTGAGGAACCTCCGGTAAGATACGACGCGTCCGTTCGGACAGATGCTCAATGGATGTTTCACGGCCGTATCGGCCGTTTCAGGAGAATCAACTCAGTGCGTCGTATCCCCTTGTTTTCCAGCGCCAGCCTTGCCTTGCTGGTGCCCCTGGCTTCGATGGCCGCCGGCTCGGCCAGTTTGCAGGTAAAAGGCAACCTTTCCCCTTCCTCGTGCGGTGTTTCCCTCAGTGGAAGGGACACCGTGGATCTCGGTCCCATCCCGGTAGGCTCGTTCGTTCCGGGCAAGGACAACGTGCTTCCGGAAACGGCGGCTTTCCTGACGGTCGACTGCGCCGGGGTGCCGGCGAAGTTTCGCCTGAAGGCAACCGATTCCACCGGCGCCACGGCGTCGACGGCGGGGCCCGCCAACTATGGCCTCGGCATGACCGGCGGCCGACCGATCGGCTATTTCACGCTGAGTATCGCCGCCGATATCATGACCCAGAACGAATTTGTCCTGAAATCGACGGATGGCGGCGCGGGCAACGCGTGGACCGTGCCGGTGCATGGCAAGGTGCCGTTCGACCACGATGGCGAAGCCTTCGCTTTCGCGGCGAGCGAGATGGCCGTCGAACCGGCCGCCCTGACGGTGCTCGTGGTGCCGTTGAGTATCCAGCCGGTCCTGGCCAGGAATCCCGTGGTGAACGACGACGTGACACTCGCCGGTCAGGTGACGCTGGAACTTTCCTACTGACCGATGCGCGGCATCCTCGCGCGAAACCGGAACAGGTATCCGGGTACACATCACCCGGTGCTGAAAGTGTTCGAGAGAAGGCCCGGCGCTTACAACGTTCGATGTATTGCCGGGCCACCGGGCCGGACGTACCGTGGCTTCGCATGGTGGGTCTTCGCCATTCGTTCTTCACGCGTCAAGGAGAGACACGATGAGTGCAGGCAAGGATGCCGGGAAGGGCATGCTCTCGCCGGGCGATCGCGATCCGTCATTCGGTGATGACGGAATCGTGACCTTGGTGATCCCCGGTCACGATGAAGCCCACGCCCGATGCGTCGTCATGCTCGACGACTATCGCCTGGTCGTTGGCCTGAGTGCCGTGCCCGCGACGGGCAACTATCGCACCGAGTTCGTCCTGGTCTGCCTGAATGCAGTGGCAGGCAGCATGGACCAGGGCTTCGGCGAAGAGGGATTCGCATTCGGACGCTTCTCAAGCGCGCCATCCAACCTGCCGATGGGTTTCCATGTTCTTCCCGACCGTCGGATACTCGTGTACGGCGTCACGAGCTGGGTGGAAGATACGCTCCGGTTGCGCCGGATGGCCGCTCTCGCGTTGTATTCCGACACAGGCGCGCCGGACCGGGGGTGGGGCATCGACGGCACGCGTGCAATCGATTTACCGGGAGACTTCCTGCTGGATCGTGCCAGGCCGATCCTGGGACCGGACGGACGGCTGACGCTCATCGGCGCGGCGTATAGCGATAAGGGGGCCACGGAAGGCGTGATCGCCCAGCTCAACGCGAAGGGGTGGCTGGACGTCGACGCTGCCGGAACGCGCGTCGTGCCATTCAGTTTCCCGGGAGGCGTCGATACCACAGTCCATGGTGTCAACGATTTCACGGTGGACGATGCGGGCCGGTTCATCGTGGCGGGAAGTACCTCCGGCAGGGGCGTCGTTTCTCGCATCGACGACAAGGGCACGGTGGACAAGTCGTTCGGACAAGACGGTCTCGTGTTCATCGATCCACCGGACATCAACCTGGACAGGACGGGGATCGAGCGAATCGTCGGATTGAGCGACGGTCGCCTGCTTTGCGTGGGAATGGGTGAGATAGGCGAGGAGGATGATGATCTCGGGATGCTCGCGGTACTCACTGGCGAGGGTCTTCACGATCCCGGGTTCAACGACGGCGTCATGCTGTTTTTGCGCGACCTTCCACCATGCCGTCTCACCGATGCGGCCGTCGACGGCGAAGAGCGCTATGTCGTGGTCGGAGAAGCCCGTGCCACATCTGAAATCGTCGTGGCGCGTATTCTTCCCTCGGGCGAGCCGGACAGGTCGTTTGGCGACGGAAAAGGGTACATCGTCGACAACCTCGGTGGAGGCTTCGACCATCTGGGTGGCATGACGATCGCTCCCGACGGCAAGATCATCGTTTGTGGGTGGACCGTCGGTGATGGCTCGGGTGGCTCCAAGCCGCGAGTCGTTCGCTACCTGGCCTGATGCCAGGTGGCGGCGCACTCAGTGGGCGACGAGCACCGCCTCGATCACCGCGCACACATGTTCGAACGAGATGTCGTCGAGCCATGGGCTATTGGTGATCGTAAGCGTGCGTGCGGCGAAATCGCGAGCGTTGGCGACGTCGTCGCCGCCGGGCATCGAGGCGAGGTAACGGTAATCAGGCAGCGCATGCACGAACATGCGCGCCACGCCGTGCCGTGATGACCAGAGGCGTTTGAGCACGGCGTCGCGCGTGATTTCGTCAGGCAGCAGAAGCATCAGGTAGGGCCAGGTTCCGCCGCTGTCGGTGAAGGTGTGGACACCGGGGATGGCGGCGAGCCGCGGGACTCTGATGGCGGCTTGCCGGGTCGTGGCCGCGATGAAGGCAGGCAGTCGATGGAATGCGCGCGCGCCCACCGCCTGGCGCCACCGGCCGACGGAATGCAGCGGGAAATTCGCCTCGAAATGCTCGCCCGCCGCGCCAAGAAGATCACCACGGCGCAACGCTTTCCGCAGCGGGCGGCCATACGCCAGGTTGAGTCCCTGGGGTCGATAGAACATCGCGTAGGCCGCCAGTTCAAGCGACCGGCGCATTTCCCACCCAGGGTGCCAACGCGCGATGCGTTTCGCCACGCGACGAAAGCGCGCGCGGAGGCCTTCGTCGCGGCCGACGAGCAGGCCGCCTTCGAAGATCGACAGGCCCTTGCCGGCGGCGAGGCTATAGAAACCGATGTCGCCACGCGTGCCCGCGAAACCGCCGTTGCATCGCGCGCCGAGTGCCTGCGCGGCGTCTTCGATGGTCACGGCACCGGCGCGATGCGCGATGGCGTTGGCTGTATCCACGTCGGCGATGCGCCCGCCCAGGTGCGTGGGTATGACGGCGAGCGTCTGCGGGCCGCATGCGTATGCGAGGCGTTGCGGATCCATATCGAAGTGGTCGGCCTTGAGGTCGACGAGCCTCGGCACCAGGCCGGCGCGACGAATGGCGAGCGGTACGAGCGGGCACGTGAACGCGGGTATCGCCACTTCGTGGCGCGACGGCTCATGCTCGGCGAGCGCTGTCAGCGCCACCGTGAGCGCCGCCGTGCCCGAACATTCGAGCTGCACCTCTTCGACACCCAGCCATGCCGCGGCGAGCGCGGTCAGCGGTGCGGGGACAGGACCACCGAGGTCGCCGAGGAGGAGCGACATCCCGGCGGTCGGTGGCGCCTCGTGTTCAGGCAGGAACGGCATCGGCCGCCGCCTCGCCGCCATCTTCCGCGATCGCCAGGCATACGATCCCCGCGACGATCGCCAGCGCGCCAACGATTTGCGTCGCCGTCACCGGCTCGGAGAACATCCACCAGGAAAGGAGCATCACGCTGACCACTTCGAGATGCGAGGCCGCGAAGGCAGGCCCGATGGGCGCGTGCTTGAGCAGGCTCATCCAGGTCACGAAGGCACCGATGTATCCGATCACGGCACCGTAGATCCATGGATGCGAGAACACGCGGGCGACCCACGCCGCGCTCATTTCAACGGGCAGGGCATGCGTGCCGGCGATCTTGAAGCAGATCAGGTTCAGCGTATCGAAGGCGAGCAACATGGCGAAGCCGATCAGGTAGAACCGTTTCATGCGCCGGCTCCCACGATGGCGACGCCGGCGGCTACAAGCAGGATGCCGGTGACGCGTAGAGGGCTCAGGCGCTCGCGGAACAGGAAACGCCCGGCGATCATGATCGCGACGATGTTTATCGAGCCGAGCAGGACGCCCTCCGACAACGGAACCAGGGAGAGGAAGGCGATCCAGACCAGGAACTCGGCCACGTAGCAACCGATGCCCGCCCAGATCCACGGGCGCCCGAACATATAGCGCCAGCGCGCCAGGCCATCGCCGGCACGGTCGTCGCCGGCGGCCGCCTTGAAGGCCAGTTGGCCGCCGGTGTCGAGCAATACATTGGCCAGCCACAGGCCGAGGACGAGACCGTGCATGATCAGGCCGCCATGCGCACGGGCCGCGCGTCGCGTGCGATGCGGCCGAAGAAGTCGGCGGTGCGTTCGATCAGCGTGCGCCGTTCGCGGTCGATCGTGATCATGTGGTAGCTGTCCGCGAGCAGAAGCATTTCGATCGGCCCGCGGACGCGGCGCGCCACGAGGTCGGCGTTGGCGACGCTGGCGACGTCGTCGTCCGCCGCATGGGCGATGAAGCACGGAGCGAGCACCTCCGGGAGGCGTCGGCGCACGTCGCGCGAGAGCTTCACCATCTCGGCCAACGCATGCCACGGATTGCCGGGCAGGCCGGCTGCCTCGCTGTCGCCGGAGAACATCGCCGCGCTCACCTGGGCGCGCAGGCGCTCGTCGCGGATGCCGTAGGGCGGCTGCTCGATGAAGCTGCGCTGGCGACCGATGCCGAGACGCTTGAAGATCGGTAGCAGGAACGATAACCGTCCGGTCCAGCCGATCGACCAGCCGTCGTAACGGAAGGTCGCACCGTACACGCCGACGCCGTCGATCCAGCCGGGCCGCACGGCGGCGAGGCGCAGGGCGAGCAGGGCTCCCATCGACAGTCCCGCCACGAACACGCGGTCGACTCGTCCACGCAAATCGTCGGCGGCGGCCTCCACGCTGGCGTACCAGTCTTCCCAGGTGGTGGCGAGGAGGTCTTCCTCGTTGCCGCAATGACCGGCCAACCGGACGCCCACGACGGTGAAGCCGGCACGGTTCAGGCCCTTGCCGACCATGCGCATCTCGGTGGGCGTACCGGTCAGCCCGTGGATCAGCAATACGCCGTCACGTCCGCCTTCGAACTGGAATTCCGCGGAATGGTTCACCCGACGCCTCGCGTCCTGCCTACGATGGACGAATGGTCTCAGGAGGTGGTTTCAGCGGGCTTTCCGGAAGCGACCGCAGGAAAATGCAGTTCGACGCGCAACCCCCCCGATGCCGCGTGGAGGAAGGCCACGCGCGCGGCGTGCCGTTCGGCGATGCTCTCGACGATGGCCAGGCCCAGGCCGGTACCGTCCTCGTCCCCGCCCGGAACGCGGAAAAAACGTTCGCCCAACTGGTCGAGGAAGGCATCCTCGACACCCGGCCCATCGTCCTCGACGGCCAGGACCACTTCCCCGTCGTCGCGGCGCAAGGACACCGTGACGGCGTGGCCGTGTCCGGCGTAGTGGAAGGCATTGTCGACGAGGTTGTCGATCACCTCCTGCACCTGCAGCGCATCGGCACGGACGGGGCAGGCGCTGCCGTCGCTTTCATAGCCGAGGTCGACGCCGAGGGTGAGGGCCTGGTGTACGCGCATGGCCACGGCCTCGGGCACCACGCTGGCGAGGTCGATAATGGCCATGCCGTCGTGGTCGGGAAGGTCGGGCGACTGCGTGCGGGTGAGCGCGAGCAACTGTGCCGACGTGCGTGCCGCGCGTGCGGCGAGACGATGCACATGGCCGAGCGCATCCACGCGCTGTACCGGATCGTTCGTGGCTTCCAGCCGTTCGACGTGCAACTGGATGCCAGCCAGCGGCGTGCGTAACTGGTGCGCCGCGTCGGCGATGAAACGCTCTTGCAGGCCGAGCATGTTGCGCATGCGGGAGAACAGGTCGTCGATGGTGCGGGTGAGCGGCAGGATCTCCACCGGCACGTCTTCCTCGCCGATGGGACCCAGGTCGTGGCCGCGCTTGCCCAGCCGCGCCGTGAGCGGTTCCAGCACGCCCAGGCCATGGCGTACGCCGAACCAGACCAGGGACAGCACGGCGACGATCAACAGCGCCTGCATCGGCAGGGTGAGGAAAAGGATCTCGCGTGCGCGGGTATGGCGATCGCGCAGGTTCTCGGCGACGGTGATGGTGAGGACGTCACCCGGGTCCTGGTGGTTCGGTACGCGCATGATCGCCGCGCGCAGGGGGCGATGGCCGAGCGCCGTGTCGTACAGCTTCGGTGCCGCGTCGGTGGCCACCGCGGCGCCGGGCCCCTCCAGCTCCGCGTTGCCGATCATCCGGCCGTGGCGATCGCTGACCACGGCATAGTAGTTGCGCCCGTCCGGATCGTATTCGAGCAGGAAGCGCGCCTGCGCGGTCAGTTCGCCGCGCAGCTGTCTCTTATACACATCT
>NZ_JBPGXU010000127.1:0-10212 GCF_056755675.1 Luteibacter sp. KNZ12-1A
GTCGGCAGCGTCAGATGTGTATAAGAGACAGCCACTAGGTAGCGATAACCCGGTGGGAGCCGACCCTGTCGGCGATGCTCTCGATCAGCGCGGCGAGCAGAAGCAGTAAGCGTAGACCTGAGGCTTACCGGCTTCCGCCGTGCGGAACAGCGCCCATTCCGGCGCCAGGCGCGGTAGCTGGGCGACCCACGAGGGCAAGCGCAAGCCCCACGACATCGCCACGCGGGCCTCGGAACTGTCGCCGATGCTGGTGAGGAAGCGTTCGAACGCGCCCATCGGTTTTTCCGCATAGCGCACGCTGAAGTCCTTGCCGAGGTTCGCCTGCTGCGCGGCATCGCGGATGGCATCGTCGAGGCTGCCCATGCGGTCGACGAGGCCGCGCTCGAGCGCCTGCTGGCCGGTCCAGACACGGCCCTGCGCGATCGCGTCGATGGCGGCGAAATCCTTGCCGCGCGCCTTCGCCACATTGCCGACGAAGTCGCGATAACCCTTGTCGATGATGCTCTGGATGAGCACGCCGACGTTGGGGTCGAGCGGGCGGGTCATGTCGAAGGCGCCGGCGAGCGGACCGGTGGCGACGCCGTCGCTCTTCACGCCGATCTTGGCGAGGGTATCGGGCACGGTGAAGAACATGCCGAAGATGCCGATGGAACCGGTGATGGTGTTCGGCTCGGCATAGATCCGATTCGCGTTCATCGAGATCCAGTAGCCGCCGCTGGCCGCCACGTCACCCATCGAGACCACGACCGGAATGCCGGCTTCACGGGTGAGTTCGACCTCGCGGCGGATCTGCTCCGCCGCGTAGACCTCGCCACCCGGCGAGTTCACCCGCAGCACGAGCGCACGCGTGCGGCGATCGTTGCGCACCGCGCGGATCAACGCGGCGGTGGAATCGCCGCCGATCGTGCCTTGCGCCTGTTTGCCGCCGGTGATCTCGCCCTCGGCGACGACCACCGCCACGCCGGGACCGGTCTGCAGCATGTCGACGCTGGACAGGCCGCGATCGGCGAGGTAACCACCAAGATCGACCTGGCGGAAACCCTGGTCCTTCTTCCCGGCGGGCACGCCTTCCTTGCGCAGCATCTGCGTGAACTGTTGCTCGGTGGCGATGCCGTCCGCCAGCTTTTCCTCCACCGCCAGCTCGGCGAGGCTGCCCTTCGCGTCGCGCACGCGCTCGGCGAGGCCATCCACGTCGGCCCGCAGCGCGGTGGGATCGAGGTGGCGCATCGTCGCCACCTCGTCGATCCAGGTGGTCCACAGCCCACCCAGCCAGAACGCGTCGGCTTCCTTCGATTCGGGCGACGCGTGGTCGAGGATGAAGGGCTCGGCCGCGCTCTTGAACTGGCCCACGCGGAAAAGATGTACCTGCACACCGAGGCGGTCGAGCATGTCCTTGTAGAACAGGCGGTAGTTCGCGAGCCCCGTGGCCATCACGCCGCCCTGCGGGTCGAGGTAGACCTTGTCGGCGTGAGCGGCAAGGTAGTACTGGCCCTGGTCGAGACTGGCCGCCCAGGTGAGCACCGGCTTGCCCGTGGCGCGGAAGCGATCGAGCGCGGCGCCCACTTCGCGCAAGGCGGCAAAACCGCCGGCCTGCAGCTTGTCGGGCCGGAGCACGATGCGGCTGACACGATCGTCCTTGGCGGCCGAGTCGATGGCGCGGACGAGGTCGCGCACCTGCACCTGCTTCACGCCATCGCCGGACATCCGGTTCACGGCGCGCGAGAACGCGTCGGCGCTGTACTGCTCCACCAACGCCCCTTCCGGCGCCAGCACCAGCACGGTCTTGTCGTCGATCCGGCTCGCCCGTCCGCCGACGAACAGCAGCAGGAGGAACACCGCCAGCAGGCCGAAGAAGATCACGTTGATGATCACCAGCCGGGTGACGTTGATGCCACGGCCGAGGCCACGCATGAATCGGCCGAATCCTCCACCGCGGCGCGGCGGCGGGACCGGCTGGGGGCGGCCCGGCAGGGGCGGCGGCACGGTGTCGTAGCGATCCGGCATCTAAGCGGTTTCCTCAATGATTGTGCGCAGCGTAGCGCGTCGGTGCGTTGGCATCACGTGTGGAATGGCATGGGCTTCGCGATGTCGGGATCGTCGCGCCAGCGGCCCTTCGCGCTGCTCCGCCAGAACCGCGCGAAAAGCAGGATAGCCGCCATGCTGAGACCGGCGATCAAGCCCATCCACATGCCACGCGCGCCCAGGCCATGGCCGAAGGCCAGCCACCATCCGATCGGCATGCCGACGATCCAATAGGCGAACAAGGTGATGCCCATGGGCACGCGGGTGTCCTTGAGGCCGCGCAGCGCGCCGTTCGAGGCCACCTGGATGCCATCGGAAAACTGGAAGAAGCCCGCCAGGATGAGCAACTGCGACGCGGTGGCGATCACCGCCGCGTCGTGGGTGTACAGGCTGGCGATCGCCGCCGGGAAAAGCAACATCGTGCCGGAGGCGACGAGCTGGGTGACCAGGACCAGCGCGATGCCGGAAAGGCCGGCATAACGCACGCCCGCCACGTCGCGCCGCCCGGCCGCGTTGCCGACGCGGACGGTGATCGCCATCGACAGCCCCAGCGGGATCATGAAGGCCACCGAGGCGACGTTCAGCGCCACGTGGTGGCTCGCGGTGACCGTCTCGCCCAGGCGGCCGATCAGCAGCGCGACCGCGACGAACAATCCCGCCTCCATCAGCAGGGTCACCGCCATCGGCAGGCCGACATGCAGGAGCTGGGCGATCTGCCGGCGGTCCGGCCGCGCCATGCGCCCGCGCAGGTTGAGGTCGCGGTAGTTGCGGTGTTTCAGCACATAGATGGCGAAGCCGAGCATTTCCAGCCAGAGCACGATCGCGGTCGCGATGCCGCTGCCGCGCGCGCCCATCACCGGGAAGCCGAGCTTGCCGTACATCAGCACGTAACCCAGCGGCGCGAGCACGACGAGCCCGCCGAAGCTGAAATACATCGACGGACGTGGCATCGACAGGCCTTCGGAAAGCCCGCGCAACGCGAAATAGGTGGTCAGTGCCGGCGCCGCGAAGCAGATGGCATGGAGGAAGGCCTCGACATCGGCGCGCATGGATTCCACGACGCCGAACAGCACCATCAGTGGGGAAGCGTGCCAGACACCGATACCCAGCAGCACGCCGAGGCCCCAGGCGATGTACAGGGCCTGGTGGAATACCGGCCCCACCTCGGCGCGGCGGCCCGCGCCATCGAGCTGCGCGACGGTGGGCGGCACCGCCATCATCGTGCCGATGCCGGTCACGATGGCCAGCACCCAGATGTTCGCGCCGGTCACGACCGAGGCTTGCGTGTGCGCGCTCTGGTGGCCCGCGAGCACGGCGTCGACGACATTGGTGCCGATGGCGGAGAGTTGGGCGACGATCATCGGCAAGGCCAGCCTGACGGTGGCTCCGATCTCACGCCGCGCGCGTGCGCGGTCGATGGACATGGGAAAAGTGGCGAAAGGTGGCCGCCCATTGTAGCTGTTGCCGTGCCATCATCCGAATTCGCAAGGGGAAAACTCGAGGAACCTGGGAATGAACGAACTGAAGCCGTCGCTCGGTCTGATGTGCGCCAACTGCGGCGCTGAGCTGAAAGGCGAGTTCTGTCACGCATGCGGCCAGTCCATCAAGAGCGTCATCCGGCCTGTCTCGCACATGCTCGAAGACGCCGGCGACCTGTTCTTCCACCTCGACGAGCGCATCGTCCACACGCTGCCGCCCCTGTACACGAAGCCGGGTTTCCTCACCCTCGAGTACTTCGCCGGTCGCCGCGTCCGCTATATCGCGCCGTTCCGCCTGATGTTCGTGTTCTGCCTGCTGGCCTTCTTCTTCGTCCACCTGGCGATCAGCGACACGCATATCGGCGGGGCGGACAACGGCGCGGCGGCGAGCGACGATATCGCCGCGTTCCAGCAGGCGGCCACGCCAGAGCGGGTGCGCGAACTCTATCGGGAGCAAAACCGGGATCTGATCGAGGCGATGGAGGCACCCGGCCTCCCGGCCGCGGCAAGGCCAGGCCTCGAAGTCGCCCGCGACCTGGTTCGGGAGGCGGCGAATCGCCGTCTGGTGGAACTGAAAGCCGAGCCGATCGCCGCGGACCCCGCGGAAGTCGCAGGTTCCACCCAGGCCCCGGGCGATAAACGCCCGCGGGCCGGAGGCTGGCTCAGTCGACCGACCGTCGTCGACATCGCCTGGCTGCCTGACGCGGTGACGCGCCGCCTCGCCGTGGGCATCGCGCACCTGAAAGCGAACATCGTGCAGATCCAGGCGGGTGGGCCGCAAAAGGAAGAGGCCGTGCGCCGGATGATCGAGGGCTTCTTCTCGGTGATCCCGCAGACCCTGCTCGTGATGATCCCGGTGTTCGCGCTGATCCTGAAGCTCTTCTACGCGTTCCGCCGCCGGCTCTACATGGA
Source organism: Luteibacter sp. KNZ12-1A (assembly GCF_056755675.1). Classification (NCBI taxonomy): domain Bacteria; kingdom Pseudomonadati; phylum Pseudomonadota; class Gammaproteobacteria; order Lysobacterales; family Rhodanobacteraceae; genus Luteibacter; species Luteibacter sp. KNZ12-1A. The sequence continues at coordinate 4,413 of NZ_JBPGXU010000127.1, forward strand.
ACACATCATCGTGGCCCTGCACAGCCATGCCTTCCTGTTCATTTCCCTGCTCGGCCTGATGATCCTGGGCTTCGCCAAGGAGGCCATCCGTCCGCACGCGGCCTTCGCCGGATCGGTCATCTCCCTGGTCCAGGCGGCGATGTGGGTATGGATGCCGATCTACCTCCTGCTGATGCAGAAACGGGTGTACCGACAGGGTTGGCCGATGACCCTGCTGAAGTACTGGCTGATAGGCAGCGTCTATTTCTGGCTGGTCCTGTTCGCCCTTTCGGTGGCCGCCCTCATCGCTGCGGCGCACTAGGATTTCTTCCTAGGAGCGGGCGGTTGTGCACAGGGCAGGAGATGCCTTCGCGTTTGTCAAGGCTCGATGGACAAGTAGTGAAGGCTTGCCGGGACCCGATTCGTAAGTCAATGAATTAGAAATATATTTCAGCTTGGTTAAAATGTACCCAAGCTAACCCCAATGGCTCAACCATGCGCCTTGGATGGGCCCCATCCGAAGCTCATCCACAGAGTTATCCACAGGAGTTGTGGATAACATGGAAAGCGTTCTCGGGGCGGGCACTTAGCTCCTGTTCCTCTTTCGGGGGATGTCATTCTTAGGCAAACCCATGTGTGGATGGTCAATCATTGACCAGCAAAATCGGCATATGCCATTAAACTAGGCCTCGCATGACCGCCGTCCTCCGCGTCGCCCTTCCCGTCCCCCTGCTGACCCTGTTCGACTACCTGCCCCCCACGGCGGGTGAAGCGAAGGCCGGTTCGCGCGTGCGCGTTCCCTTCGGACGCGGCGAGATGGTCGGCGTGGTGGTCGATCCGGCCGCCGAGGCCTCGGTGGGCGCCAAGCGCTTGAAGCGCGCCAGCGAGGTGCTCGACCCCTACCCCCTGCTCGACGCCGAATTGCTCGCGACGCTGGCCTGGGCCGCCGACTACTGGGCGGGTGCTCCGGGCGAGGCCTTCGCCAACGCCCTGCCCCTGGCCCTGCGCGAACCCCGCCCGCTGCCGGCCACGGGGCGGGAGGTGTGGGCGCTGACCACGCAGGGTCGCAGCGCGCGCGACGCGAAGAGCCGCAAGGGCGGCTCGGCCAGCCTGCTGGAAGCGCTCTACGAGGGACCACGCGCCGCCGACGAACTCGCTTTCGCCCTGCCGGCATGGCGCGCCGCCGCGAGGCGCCTGGTCGAGGCAGGACTCATCGAGAAGCTCGAACTCGAGGAAGCCTCGCTTCCCGCCCGGCCGGCTCCCGGCCCGGCGCTGAGCGAGGAACAGGCCGCCGCCGTCGCCGCCATCGGGGAGGGCTTCGGCGGTTTCCAGCCTTACCTGCTCGATGGCGTCACCGGCAGCGGCAAGACCGAGGTGTATCTCGCCCTCATCGAGCGCGCCTTGGCCGACGGCAAGCAGACGCTGCTGCTGGTGCCCGAGATCGGGCTCGCGCCGCAAACCGTGCGCCGCCTGCGCGAGCGGCTGGGCGTGGCGGTGGAGGTGCTCCATTCCAACCTGGCCGAGGGCGAACGCGCCCGCGCCTGGCTGCGCGCCCGCGACGGCACGGCGCGGGTCGTGCTCGGGACACGCTCGGCGGTATTCACGCCGCTCCCGAACGCCGGCCTGATCATCGTCGACGAGGAACACGACGCCTCCTACAAGCAGCAGGAGGGATTCCGGTACCACGCCCGCGACCTCGCACTGGTTCGCGCACGGGCGCTGGACGTGCCGGTGGTCCTGGGCTCGGCCACGCCATCGCTGGAAAGCCTCGGCAACGTGGAGGCGGGACGCTACCGCCGCCTCGTGTTGAGGGGGCGCCCGGGCGCGTCCCACCCCACCCGCGTGCGGATCGTCGACATGCGCGCGCAGCGACTGGACCATGGCTTGTCGCCGACGCTCGTGCACGCCGTGGCCGAGACGGTCGCTCGCGGCGAGCAGGCCCTCGTGTTCCGCAACCGCCGCGGCTACGCGCCGGTGCTGCTCTGCCACGATTGCGGCTGGCACGCCGACTGTCCGCGCTGCGAACGGCCGATGACCCTGCACGCGGGACGGCGCCGCCTGGTCTGCCACCACTGCGACAACATCATGCCGGTACCCGCGGCCTGCCCGGCCTGCGGCTCGGCCAACCTCAGCCCCCAGGGCCAGGGCACCGAACGCCTGGAGGAAGCCCTCGTCGAGCGGTTCCCGGACATACCGGTGGTCCGCATCGATCGCGAGACCACGCGCCGGCGAGAGGCCTTCGGCGACATCCTCGATGGCCTGCGCGAGGACAAGCCGGCGATCCTGGTCGGCACCCAGATGCTGGCCAAAGGCCACGACCTGCCCAATCTCACGCTCGTCGCCATCGTCGGCGTCGACGAAGGCCTGCACAGCGTCGATTTTCGCGCCGGGGAGCGACTTGCCCAGCTCGTCGTCCAGGTGGCCGGTCGCGCAGGACGGGCCAGCAAGCCGGGCAGCGTCCTCCTGCAGACCCACCACCCCGACCACGCCATGCTTCATGGCCTGCTCCGTGGTGGTTATCCCGCCGTGGCCGCCACCTTGCTCGAGGAACGCCGGTTGCTCGAACTGCCGCCTTACGCGCACCAGGTGCTGCTGCGTGCCGATGCGCTGGGCCGCGCCGAGGTCGACGATTTCCTCGCCCAGGCGCACGCGGCCATCGGCGCTCCCGGCGACCTGCGCATCGCCGGCCCCATGCCCGCGCCCATGCCGCTGCGCGCGGGGCGGCACCGGGGGCAACTGCTGGTGGAGGCGGGATCGCGCGCGCGCCTCCACGGCTTCCTGAGGCCGTGGCAGCACGCCCTCGCCGGCCTGCCGGCGGCGCGCAAGGTGCGCTGGTCGCTGGACGTGGACCCGATCGATCTCTATTGAGCGAGCGGCGCCTGTGCCCTGCTGCGCTTGATTCGCACCGGGCGCGCTCACACATCATGTGGATATCGCTGAACCGATACCTTCGGATGCCTACATTTGCGAGGCGATCGGCGCGACAATGAAAGTCTTAACCAGGTAACGGGACCCCGAACGTGACCACTCAGCTCGAGCAACTCCGCAAGATCACCACCGTCGTGGCCGACACCGGCGACATCACCGCGATCGCCAAGTACAAACCGGAAGACGCGACCACCAATCCGTCGTTGCTGCTGAAAGCCGCCGGCATTCCCGCTTATTCGGGCTACATCGACGAAGCCGTGCAGTGGGCCAAGGGCCAGGGCAACAGCCGCGACCAGCAGCTGGTCGACGCCAGCGACCGCCTGGCCGTGCTGGTGGGACGGGAGATCCTCAAGATCGTCCCGGGCCGCGTTTCCACCGAAGTGGACGCACGCCTCTCCTTCGACACGAAGGCGTCGATCGACAAGGCCAAGCGCCTTATCGGCTTCTATGAAGAGATCGGCATCGACAAGAAGCGCATCCTGATCAAGCTCGCCTCCACGTGGGAAGGCATCCGCGCCGCGGAGCAGCTGCAGAAGGATGGCATCGACTGCAACCTGACCCTGCTCTTCAGCTTCGAGCAGGCGGTGGCCTGTGCCGAGGCCGGCGTATTCCTGATCTCGCCCTTCGTGGGCCGCATCTTCGACTGGTACGTCGCCAACACCGACAAGAAGACCTATGCGCCGGCGGAAGATCCGGGCGTGCAGTCGGTCCGCCGCATCTACGACTGGTACAAGCTGCATGGCTACGAGACCGTGGTGATGGGCGCCAGCTTCCGCAATATCGGCCAGATCCAGGCGCTCGCCGGCTGCGACCGCCTGACCATCTCGCCGGAATTGCTCAAGGAACTGGACGAGAACACCAGCGACCTGCCGGTCGCCCTGAAGGACAGCGGCCGCCGCGAGGATCGCCCGGCGAAGATCGACGAGGCCAAGTTCCGCTGGGGCCACAACGAGAACGCGATGGCCACCGACAAGCTCGCCGAAGGCATCCGCAAGTTCGCCGCCGACCAGCGCAAGCTGGAAGAGCTGCTGGGCGCGAAGCTCTAGAGCGACGTACCACCCGCGATACACGAAGGGGCCGCAAGGCCCCTTTTTCATGATGGGTCTTTCATGAACCTGCCTTGGTCGGAGCCCACTTGGAGCCCGCTTCTGGTGGGAGCCGACCCTGTCGGCGATGGGTGCTAGCCATAACCTGGCCCGCTGCCGCGGGATCGCCGACAAGGTCGGCTCCCACCGTGCTGCCTCGACCTGGCCCGCTGCCGCGGGATCGCCGACAGAGTCGGCTCCCACCATGCTTGCCTTAACCTGGCCCGCTGCCGCGGGATCGCCGACTGGGTCGGCTCCTACCTAGCCGTTGCTCCAGCCGCCGCCCAGCGCCCGGATCAGCTGCACGCTGGCGCGAAGCTGGCGGGTTTCCAGGTCGATCACGCTGCGCCGCGCGTCGAGCGCATCGGTCTGGGCCTGGACGACATCGAGGTAACCCACGGCGCCTTCGCGATACCGGTTGAGCGACAGGTCCACGGACCGCTGCGCCGCATCCGCGGCCGCTCGCTGATCCGTGAGCGCCGCACCCAGGTCGCGCAGCAGGGTGAGGTTGTCCTCGACCTGGGCGAAGGCGTTGAGCACCACGCCACGGTATTGCGCACCCGCTTCCTCGGTCGCCGCCTTGGCCGCATCCACGCCGGCCTTGCGGCGGCCGCCGTCGAACACGCTGAGGAACAACGTCGGGCCGATCGACCAGAATCGATTCGGTGCGGTGGCGATGCTGCCCCACGCGCTGCTCTGCCAGCCACCCTGCGCGTCGAGCGTCAGCTGCGGGAAGAACGCGGAACGAGCGATGCCCACGCGCGCGTTCGCGGCGGCCGTGCGCCGCTCGGCCGCCGCGATGTCCGGGCGCCGCTGCAGGATCAGCGAAGGCACTTCGAGGGGTATCGTGGGAACGCGCACGGCGTCGTCATCCGTCGCCAGCGTGAATGTCGAAGCGGATTCGCCAACCAGCACCGCGATCGCGTGCTGCACCAGTCCGCGTTGCGCCTGCGCCTGCGTCAACTGCGATTTCGCGTTCGACAACTGCGTCTGTGCACGCGCCACGTCCAGGCCCGACGCGATACCGCCGTCGTGGCGCGAGCGGGTCAGCTCGAGGGCACGGGTGAACGCCTCGATACTTTCGCTGAGAACCTTGATCTGGCGGTCGAAGCCGTTGAGCTGGAGATAGCTGTCGGCCAGCTGCGCCTGGAGGCTCAACTGCACGGAGGCGAGATCCGCCGCCGATGCGGCCTGCTCGGCGGTGCCGGCGGCGACGCTATCGCGTACCCGACCCCACAGGTCCACCTCGTAGTCGAGCTGGGCACCGATCGTGTACGAGTTGTAGAAGGCGGGCGACGTGGCGCCGCGCAAGGGCCGCGTGTCGGACTCACGGTTGCGCGTGGCGTTGCCGTTCAATCCGATCTGCGGGAAGAGGCCCGCGCGCACTTGCCGGGTGAACGCTTCCGATTGCTCGTAATGCGCGAGCGCCGCCGCCAGCGTCGCATTGTTCGCGACCAGCTTCGCCTGCAGCGCGTCGAGCCGGGGATCGCCGTAGAGCTTCCACCAGCCATTCCTGTCGATATGATCGGCCGGCTTCGCCTCCGTCCAAGGGGTGTCCGCGTTCGCGTACTGCTCCGCCACCGGCACATCGGGCGCCTTGTAGGCAGGTGCGAGCGAACACGCCGACAGGCCGAGCGACATCAGAACGGCGGTCGCGACGCCGGCACCTGCCCAGCTCCGGTGGGGGCCGCCCCTGTGGGCGGTGGGGGCTTGCCGTAACCAGGCCCCCGGCCGCGGGGTAGCCCCCAAGGTGGGCGGCCCCAAAAGGGGTTTAGTGTGGATAACCCCCCCCCATCCCACCCCGCCCC
>NZ_JBPGXU010000128.1:0-10211 GCF_056755675.1 Luteibacter sp. KNZ12-1A
AGCCCTTGGTGGGATCCGCCTCCGGCCCCTGGTGGGAGCCGACCCTGTCGGCGATACGGCGCGCCTCAAGCCACCCTATCCCCCGGCACCCTCAAGGCAACATATGCCCGCCGGTCACCCCATAAGTCTCGCCGGTGATGAAGCTCGCCTCCTGGCTGGCCAGCAACACATATACCGGCGCGCACTCCACCGGCTGGCCCGGCCGCTTCAGCGGCACGTTCTTGCCGAATTCGACGATTTTTTCCTGTGGCTGCCCGCCGCTCGGTTGCAACGGCGTCCACACCGGTCCAGGTGCCACGGCGTTCACCCGGATACCCTTATCCGCCGCCTGCTTGGCCAGCGCCTTGGTGAATGCCACGATCGCCGCCTTGGTCGGCGCGTAGTCGAGCAGGATGTCCGATGGCTCGTAGGCCTGGATCGAGGCCGTGTTCAGGATCGCGGCACCCGGCGGCATATGTGGCAGGGCCGCCTTGGTCAGCCAGAACATCGCGAAGACATTGGTACGGAACGTGTCCTCGAAGGCCTGGCTATCCAGTTCGTCGATGGATTTCGCGTACTGCTGCCGCCCGGCGATGTTGGCGAGGATGTCGAGGCCGCCCAGCTCCTTTACCACCCTGGCGACCAGGTCCTTGCAGAATGCCTCGTCCTTCAGGTCGCCGGGCATGCCGATGACGGTATGTCCTTCGCCGGTGAGCAAGGCGATGACCTCGTCGGCATCCTTCTGCTCCGATGGCAGGTAGTTGATCGCCACATCGGCGCCTTCGCGGGCGAAGGCGATGGCGGCGGCACGCCCGATGCCCGAATCGCCGCCGGTCACCAGCGCCTTGCGGCCTTTCAATCGAGCATTGCCGCGGTAGCTGGTCTCGCCATGGTCCGGCTTGGGAACCATTTCCTTCGCCAGGCCCGGTGCCGGCTGCGGCTGCTTGGAGAACTCCGGCTGGGGATACTGGGTGCGCGGATCGCGCATGGCGTAGGGATCGTGCTTGGCTGCGTTTGCCATGGGAAGGTCCTCTTGGGTGGAGAGGCCTTCAGGTTTACGGGCCGGGGTGTCCATACCCCGTCCACGTCATGTCACTTCCCCATGCCGACCATCTTCTTGCCTTGCTTCAGCACCGCGTCGCAGGCCTTGCGGGTGAGCTGGGCCTTGAGGTCGCCGGTGCCGGCCGGGCTGGAGCCGCCGCCGGAGAGGTCGAGGGTCTTGCCGTCGCTGGACTTCAGCAGGCCCTTCGCGCCGTCGAGGTAGCCCTTGTCCTGAGTGGGAGCGGGCGCGGCCTGGGCGGACTGGCCACCCAGCTTGCCCAGCAACTGGTCCTTCACGCCCGCGGCGCCGCTTTCGCCACCGAGGTAGTTGTTGCTCATGCAGTACTGCAGGATGCCCGCGGCGTTGCCCACGCTGCCGGAAGCGAGCGAGCTGCTACCGCCGCCCATCATGCCCTTCAGGCTGTCGAGTTGTACCGCCGCCGCGGGTGTCGCGGCGAAGGCGGTGGCGAGGGCGATACCGGCGAGTAAGGTCTTCATGACATGGCTCCGGGGGTCAAGGTGGGGAAGGGATAAACCTTGATGCGTTAGATGGATGTAAGCACGGCTGGCCGATATGCTCCCATGCGTTCTCCGCGGAAGGAAGGTCCGTTGCCCGTTCTCTCCCGTCTCGCCGGCGTCCTGCTGTTCGCCGCACCGCTTACCCATGCCGCCGTCAGCCTCACCATGCCGCGCGTCGAACGTGGCGATACCCCGGGCTACGTCGACGTGGCCCGGCCACGTTTCTCGTGGATCGTGCGCAGCGATACGAATGGCACCGTGCAGACCGGCTATCGCCTCGTCGTGACGCATCGGGGCGCGACGATCTGGGACAGTGGCGACGTCGTCGGCGCACGTCCGTTCGACATCGAATACGCCGGCCCTCCGCTGGCGCCCGGCGAACGCTATGAGTGGCGCGCGGACGTCCACACCTCCGACGGCGACGCCAGCGTGGCCTCGTACTTCGATACCGCGCTGGACGAAGCGGGCTGGCACGGGGCACGCTGGATCGGCAAGGGCGACGACACGCTTCCCGCACCCATGCTGCGGAAGACGTTCCGTGTCGATGGCGACGTGGCGCGCGCCACGCTGTACATCGCCGCCGGGGGTTATGCCGATGTGTCGATCGACGGCAAGCCGGTAAGCGACGCCGTGCTCGGCCCTGGCTTCACCGATTACGGGAAGCGCGTGGAAGTGGTGGCGAACGAGGTCGATCTCGCCCCCGGCGAACACACGCTCGGCGCCGAACTGGGGCGAGGTTTCTACGGACTCACCAATCCGAACGTATGGCATTGGGAGCGGGCGCCGTGGCATGGCCGTCCGCGGATGCGCACGTTGCTGCGCATCCGCCATGTCGATGGCCGTGTCGAGGATATCGTCAGCGATGCGAGCTGGCGCGTGGCCGATGGGCCGACGCGGTCGGACGACCTGTACGGCGGTGAGGTATTCGATGCGCGTCTCGCCACGCCACGTAGATGGTCACCAGCGGCGGAACTGCCGGCGCCGGCGGGAAAGCTCGTCGCGCAGACCGAGCAGCCGATCCGCGTGGTGGACACCGTCGCCGCGACGGCCGTCACCGAGCCGGTGCCGGGGGTTTACGTATTCGCGTTTCCCCGCGTGATGGCGGGATGGGCGAGGTTCGACGTGAGTGGTCCGGTGGGCACGACGATCGTCGCGCGTTACGGGGAGAAGTTGCTGCCCGACGGCACCGTCGACGCGCGCGATGAGCACCATTATTTCAAGCAGGGATTCCAGACCGACCGCCTGACGCTCGACGGCGGCCGGGTCCGCTGGCATCCGCGTTTTTCCTATAAGGGCTTCCGCTACGTGCAGGTCCAGGGCTGGCCGGGTGGCAAGCCGCTCGCCGACGCCGTCGCCGCGCAAGTGGTGCACACCGATGTGGCCGTGACCGGCCGCTTCGACAGCGACAATCCGTTGTTGAACTGGATACACCGGGCCGCCGTCGACACCATGCTGAACAACCTGCATGGCATCCCCACCGATACACCGATGTACGAGAAGAACGGCTGGACGGGGGACGGCATGCTGGGCGCGGAGATGTTCCTGCGCAATTTCGACGCGGACCGGTTGCTGGCAAAGTGGCTGCGCGACATCGCCGATGCACGCAACGCGCAAGGCGCGCCGTTGCTCATCGCGCCCAATCCCGGGTGGGGCGACGTACGTGCGCCCACCTGGCATTCGGCCTACGTGTTCATTCCATGGTGGTTGTGGATGTATGCGGGGGACCGGCGCCCGATCGAGGAGCACATCCAGGGCATCGCCCGTTACGTGGCGATGGAGGATGCGCGTTCGCCGGACGGCATCGCCACCACGGAACTGGGCGACTGGGTCAGCCCGGAAACCGATCCGGGCGGCGAAAACGCGCCGGAGGACAAGCGTGTCGCCGCGACGGCCTATCTGTACGGGATGGAACGTGCGACGGCGACGATGCTGTGGCTTGTCGGCGATGCGTCCGCCGCCGCCGCGTTCGATGTCCGCGCGGAGAAGGTGCGCGCGGCGTTCAACGAGCGATTCCTCGATCGCGCGGCCGCCCGCTATCGTGGGGAAGGAGACAGCGGCTACCGCCAGGCGCACAACCTGTTGGCCCTGGCCTTCGGCCTCGTGCCCGACGACCTCGAGGCGCGCGTGGCGGCCGGCGTGGCGGCCGATGCGAAGGCGCGCGGCGATCATCTCGATACCGGCGCGCTGGCGACCAAGCCGCTCCTGCCGGTGTTGACCGCCGCCGGCCACGCGGACGAGGCCTGGGCCATCGCCACCCAGACCACCTTCCCCAGCTGGGGCTTCTGGCGCGCCAACGGCGCCACCAGCCTATGGGAACACTGGAAGCTGGCCTCGCGCTCGCGGGGCCACTACTTCCTGGGCACGATCGACGACTGGCTGTACGGCGACGTGGCGAGCCTGCGGCCACTCGCGCCGGGATGGCGCCGTTTCGAGGTGCGGCCGACCCTCACGGCCTTCCTGGGCCGCGCGTCGGCGTCGGTCATGACGCCCTACGGTGAAGCGTCCGTGGCATGGCGCAAGGTGGGGGGAAAGGTCGAGGCGGATATCGTGGTGCCGGTAGGCACCGAGGCGGTGGTGGCCCTGCCGGGGTCGCCGGAGACGGTGCTGGGATCGGGGCGGCACACCCTGACTGCCCCGTGAGCGTCTTCACATACCCCTCGTAAAGTCTTGCACTCCACCGCCGATAAATCCTGCACGGGGAAATCGAGGGTGACGAGTATGTCGGCAGTGGAAAAATGGTTCGGCCGCACGCGGCTGAACACGCGGGTGTGGATGGTGACGACGGTGGTCGTGGCCGGCTTGTTGGCGCAGACGATCATGGCGGGCATCGAAAGCCGTGGCGTGCAGATGCGCGCGCTCCAGGACACGCTCGAACAGCACGTGACGGCGGCGATGGCGATCGCCGACGCCTATCACGCGCGTGCGGAGAAGGGTGAGCTGAGCGACCTGGAGGCGCGGGTGAGCGCGCTGCGGGACATCGAGGCGATGCACTGGGCGAACCATACCGGCTACGTCTTCGCGTTCGATTCGTCGTTGACGATGCGCATGCATCCGCTGCGGCATGACGACATCGGCAAGAACATTCGCGACGATGTCGACGGCAAGGGCTTCCACCACTACGAGGCGATGCTCGCCGCCGATACGAAGGCCGGCCAGGGCATGACCCGCTACACGCAGGTCATGCCCAAGACGAAGGAGCTGAAGGACAAGATCAGCTTCTCGGCCTGGTACAAGCCATGGGACCTGCACTTCGTGTCGGGCGCCTACTTCGACGCCATCGACGCCGCGTTCCAGGCCCAGCTCGAGCGCGACCTGATCAAGTCGGGCCTCATCGCGCTGCTGGCGCTGGCGATCGTCTGGTTCTCGATGAGCAGCATTCGCGGCAGCCTGGGTGGCGAGCCGCGCGACGCCGTGGAGATCGCGGGGCGTATCGCCGGTGGCGACCTTCGCGCGGATAGCGCGGCGGCGTTCGCGCCGGAGAGCTTGCTGGGCGCGCTGGAACGCATGCGCGGCACCCTGGCCTCGATCGTCACGGAAGTGCAGGAAGGCGCGCATGTCGTCTCCACCACCTCCAGCGAAATCGCGCGCGGCAACGACGACCTCTCCCAGCGCACGCAGGAACAGGCTTCCAGCCTGGAGGAAACCGCGGCATCCATGGAGGAAATGACGGCGACGGTGAAGCAGAACGCGGAGAACGCCCTGGCCGCCGACCGCTTGTCGCGGCACGCGCGCAACGCGGCGGAGAAAGGTGGCGCCGTCGTCGACGAGGCGATGGAGGCCATGCGCCAGATCGGCGATTCCAGCCGCCGCATCGGGGACATCGTGGGCCTCATCGACGACATCGCCTTCCAGACCAACCTGCTGGCACTGAACGCCGCCGTGGAGGCGGCGCGTGCGGGCGAACAGGGTCGCGGCTTCGCTGTCGTGGCGACGGAAGTGCGCCGCCTTGCCCAATCCAGCGCGGCGGCGTCACGCGAGATCAAGGGGCTCATCGTCGAAAGCGGCGAGCGTGTCGACGCGGGTGCCGTGTTGGTGGAACAGTCGTCGGGTGCGCTGCGCGACATCCTCGACAGCGTGAAGAAGGTGACCGACATCGTCGCCGAGATCGCCGCGGCCAGTGCCGAGCAGTCGTCCGGCGTCGACCAGGTGAACCTCGCCATCGCGCAGATCGACCAGGTGACGCAGGAAAACGCCGCGCTGGTGGAAGAGGCCGCCGCCGCCGCGAAGTCGATGCAGGACCAGGCCAGGTCGTTGCGCGACCAGGTGGCGTTCTTCACGGTCGACACCGAGGCAGGCGGTGGAGGCGGCCGCGACACCTCGCCTGCCGCGGTGGAGCATGCCGCGCACGACCTCAGCTTCGGTCATCGCCCGGCTCCCGCCACGGACGCCGCCGCTTGGACCGAGTTCGCCTGACAAGGGCGCACGTCCCGGCGCACATTGTTTATCCTCGGATGGAAGCCCCAACGAGGATAAGCACATGGACCACGCCGCGAGTTACGTGCACGGCGCGAGCCCCACACCCCTGCTCGGCGAGACGGTCGGGGCCCTGCTCGATCGCGTCACCGCACGTTGGCCGGACCGGCCGGCGCTGGTGGTGCGCGAGCAGGGCGTCCGCTGGACCTATCGGGAATTCCACGCCGAGGTCGAGCGCGTCGCCGCCGGCCTTCTCGCGCTGGGCCTGGAACCCGGCGACCGCGTCGGCATCTGGGCCCCGAACCGTGCCGAATGGGTGGTGGCGCAATTCGCCGCGCCGAAGGCGGGGCTGATCCTGGTCAACATCAATCCCGCCTATCGTTCGCACGAGCTGGCGTACTCGCTGAACAAAGTCGGTTGCCGCGCGCTCATCCTGCCGCGCGCCTTCAAGTCGTCGCGCTACCTGGACATCCTCCGTGGCCTCGCCCCGGAGCTGGATACCTCTCCGCCTGGCGGATTGCGCGCGGCGGCATTGCCGGACCTGCGCCACGTGATCCTGCTCGACGGGGAAGCGGCACCCGGTGTATTGCGTTGGCGCGATATCGCGGCGGACGACGCGGCGCGGGAGCGCCTCGCGGCGGTGGAGGCGGAGCTGTCGTTCGACGACGCGGTGAATATCCAGTTCACCTCCGGCACCACGGGTGCGCCAAAGGGCGCGACGCTCACGCATCACAACATCGTCAACAACGGCTTCTTCATCGGCGAAGCCATGCGCCTCACCGAGGACGACAGGCTGTGCATCCCCGTGCCGTTCTACCATTGCTTCGGGATGGTCCTGGGTAACCTCGCCTGCGTGACGCACGGCGCGTGCATGGTGATCCCCGGCGAGGGCTTCGACGCACTCACCACGCTGGAAACGGTGGCGGAGGAACGCTGCACGGGCCTGCACGGCGTGCCGACGATGTTCATCGCCGAACTCGAGCATCCACGCTTCCGCGAGTTCGACCTGTCGAGCCTGCGCACGGGCATCATGGCCGGTTCGCCATGCCCGATCGAGGTGATGCGCCGTGTCGTGCGCGAGATGCACATGAGCGAGGTGACCATCGCCTACGGCATGACCGAAACCAGTCCCGTCAGTTTCCAGACCGTGCCGGACGATCCGCTCGAACTGCGCGTGTCGACGGTGGGACGCATCCATCCACACGTGGAAGTGAAGATCGTGGACGAGGCGGGGCGGGTCGTTCCGCGCGGTACCACGGGCGAGCTGCTGACGCGCGGCTATTCCGTGATGCGCGGCTATTGGGGTGACGAGGACCATACCCGGCTGGCGCTCGACGCGTCGCGCTGGATGCATACCGGCGACCTCGCGGTCCTCGATGACGCGGGCTATTGCACCATCGTGGGCCGCCTGAAGGACATGATCATCCGTGGTGGCGAGAACATCTATCCCCGCGAAATCGAGGAATTCCTCTACGGACACCCGGATATCCAGGACGTGCAGGTGTTCGGTGTCCCGGATGACCGGCTGGGCGAGCAGGTGTGCGCGTGGATCCGCCTGCGCGACGGGGCGACGGCCACGGAGGGCTCGATCCAGGACTACTGCCGGCGGCACCTCGCCTATTTCAAGGTGCCGCACTACGTCCGCTTCGTGGACGGCTTCCCGATGACCGTGACCGGAAAGGTGCAGAAATACCTCATGCGCGAGATGATGGAAGCGGAACTGTCCGGGAAGGTCGGGCAGGAAAGGTAGGCCCGGCGGCCCCGTTCTCTACCTTGGATTCACGCCCCCCTCTCCACGCTAGCCGGGAGGGAGGGCTCAGGACACCAGAGAGGCGCATGTGAATCGAGTCAGGAGACACCATCCCGCTACGCTGTTTACGGCGTTCCTCTTCGCGTTGTTCGGTGCCGCGACCCTGCTGGGTGGCATACGGCTCGTCAACCTCGGCGGCTCCGCCTATTACCTGGTCGCGGGCGCGGTCACCCTGGTGGTCGCGGCCTTGCTGCTGTTCCGCGTGCGGCTGGCCGTGCCCCTCTATGGCCTCCTGCTGATCGGCACCGCTGCCTGGTCGGTCTGGGAAGTGCGCCTGGACTGGTGGCAACTGCTTCCGCGCCTCGACGTATGGTTCGTGCTGGGCTTGTGGCTCCTGCTGCCCTGGCCGCGCCGCGGCCTCAACCGGGACAGCCTATACGAAACCTCCCGGCATACCGGTGGTGGGTTCCTGCTCGTCTCGCTGTTGATCGTCGCGTTGGTGGGCATGGCGGGAGCCCTTCATTCCGATCACGACCTGTCGGGCGAATTGCCCATGGCCGACGTCGCGGGGCCGCAAGGCGACCGCGCCGCACGGCCCGACGGCGACTGGACCGACTACGGTGGCTCGCCGTTCGGCCAGCGCTACTCCCCGCTGACGCAGATCACGCCGGATAACGTGGGGCGGTTGCAGGTCGCCTGGAAGATCCAGACGGGCGATACCCCGGGGCCCGACGATCCGACCGAAACGACCTCCGAGAACACGCCGCTGAAGATCGGCGACACCGTCTACCTGTGCACGCCGCACAGCCGCGTGATCGCGGTGGATGCGGCGACGGGACAGAAGCGCTGGGAGTTCGATCCGAAGATCCAGAGTCCCGTCGGATTCAAGCACTGGGAACACATGACCTGTCGTGGCGTGTCGTACCACGATGATGCGAAGTACGCGGCGACCGCGACGGCATCCACCGCCTCGGCGACCTGCCCCCGCCGCCTGTTCCTGCCCACGGCGGACGCGCGCCTGATGGCGATCGACGCCGATTCCGGCAAGCCCTGCGCGGACTTCGGCGATCACGGCACGGTGAATTTGCGCACGAACATCGGTCCGTTCACGCCGGGTGGCTACTACTCCACCTCGCCGCCGGCGGTGACCAAGGACCTGGTCATCATCGGCGGCCATGTCACCGACAACGAATCGACCAACGAGCCCTCGGGCGTGATCCGTGCCTACGACGTGCACGACGGCCACCTCGTCTGGAACTGGGACCCGGGCAATCCCGACGCCACGGCTCCGATCGCCCCCGGCGGCATCTATACCCGCAATTCGCCGAACGTCTGGTCGCTCTTCAGCGTCGACGAGAACCTCGGCATCGTCTACCTGCCGATGGGAAACCAGACGCCCGACCAGTTCGGTGGCGGTCGCACGCCCACGTCGGAGAAGTACGGCGCGGGCATCGTCGCGCTGGATGTGGCCACCGGCAAGGTGAGGTGGAACTACCAGTTCACCCACCACGATCTCTGGGACATGGACATCGGCGGCCAGCCGACCCTCGTCGACCTGCAGACCGCCCAAGGCGTGAAACCCGCGCTGGTCGCCTCGACCAAGCAGGGCAGCGTGTACGTGCTCGACCGGCGCGATGGCACGCCGATCGTTCCCATTCGCGAAGTGCCACGTCCACAGGGTGCCGTGGCGGGCGACCATACCGCGCCGACGCAGCCGCTATCGGATCTCAATTTCGCGCCACCGGACGTGCGGGAGAAGGATATGTGGGGCACGACGCCCTTGGACCAGCTCTGGTGCCGCGTGCGTTTCCGTTCGTTGCGCTACGAAGGCATGTTCACGCCGCCCTCCGAACAAGGATCGCTGGTTTTCCCGGGTAACTTCGGCGTCTTCGACTGGGGTGGCGTGTCGGTGGATCCCACGCGCCAGTTGATGTTGATCAATCCGAGCTACATGGCTTTCCAGTCGCGCCTCATCCCGAAGGACGTGCTGGCCAAGATGGAAGTCGGCCCCGCCAAGAGCGAGACCGAAGGCGTGAAGAAGGCCGAAGGCATTCCCTACGGCATCGAACTGTCGGCCTTCCTCTCGCCGCTGGGCATTCCGTGCCAGGCCCCGCCGTGGGGTTACGTCGCGGGCGTCGACCTGCGCACGGGCAAGATGATGTGGCGGCACAAGAACGGCACCATCGTCGACAGCGCACCGTTGCCGATCCCGATGCCGCTCGGCGTCCCGAGCCTCGGCGGCATGGTGACCACGGCAGGCGGCGTCACCTTCCTCTCCGGCACGCTGGACTACTACGTGCGCGGCTACGACGTGCGTACCGGAAAGAAGCTGTGGGAGGCGCGCCTTCCCGCCGGCGGCCAGGCCACGCCGATGACCTACGCGGACAAGGACGGACGGCAGTACCTGCTGGTGACGGCAGGCGGACACGGCTCGCTAGGCACCAAGCAAGGCGACTGGGTGATCGCCTACGCGCTGCCCAAGTAGGAATGTGGTGGGGGATGTGGTGGG
>NZ_JBPGXU010000129.1:0-10135 GCF_056755675.1 Luteibacter sp. KNZ12-1A
AGATGTGTATAAGAGACAGTCTATGCCCTTCCCGTCCATCACCGCTGGGAGCGAGTGCCCGGAGTCACCCTGTTAGGAGATGCCGCGCACCTGATGTCACCGTTCGCCGGGGAAGGTGCGAACCTCGCCATGTTCGACGGCGCGGAACTGGCGAAGGCCATCATCGCCCATCCAGGGGACATCGAAGCCACGCTCCTCGCGTACGAAGAGGACCTCTTTCCTCGCAGCTCGGCCACGGCGGCCGAGTCGGACCGGAATCTCAGGCTGTTCTTCAACGACCGCGCGCCATGGAGCGTGGTGGAGTTTTTCACCGGCCCCCGCATGGCCGGGTGAACGCCCTTACGCAGCGGCTAGCTGCCGCTCCAAGGCGTCACGTGCTCGCCTCGCCGCTTCGGCGTCCACACGATCGGCCAGCGTCTGGCCGAGTTGGCCTAACTGGCTCGCCGAAAGGCCGATATTCATGCTGATGCGCATGTGAGCTTGCAGTTGCGGCTCCACGCCCGGCAACGCGGCCAACACGGCAACCGTCGCCAGTTCCCGGCTTTGCCAGTCGAGGTTGTCGCGCTCGAAGATGTCACCGAACACATGTGTCTTGATGTATTCATCGATCGCCGGCGCGAAATCGAATACCGGTCCCTTCACGGGGCCGCCCGCCAATCGGGTCTGGTTGGCGGTCCCCGCGGCAAGCAATGCGTCGCCCTTGGGGACGGCGCGGCTCGGGGCCTGTCCGGCCGCGTCGCGAATGCCTCGTTCCTTGCGCGATTCCAGCACTTTCATGAAGGCGCCGAGGGCGTTGAGGCTGCGCGGAAAACCTGCGTATGCGTAAAGCTGCACCAGGATTTCCCGCGTATCGCTCACGGTCAGGCCGGCGTCGAGTCCATGGTCGAGGGCCGTGGTCAACCGGCCGATGTCGCCGGTGGCGGCGAAGGCCGCGATGGGAACGATGGCTTGCTGGCGAGCGGAGAGAGCTTCGGATGCCGCTGATTCTTCTGTCATATGGTTGCGTCCTTACGAAGCGTGATCCCCTGGAATTTATTACGTCGGCCGTCGCTCCGTAAGGCCACGCATGCGCATGAGCTTATGCGCATGGTTCATCAATGGCAGCCGATCGGCCGGATGGCTGCGCGCCTTGCGGCCGGCGATAGGCAATCGGGACTAAGCCGCCAGCGTCTCGATGCTGCCCATCGCGCGCGCCAGCGCGGCCGCGCGCAGTTCAGGACTGATGTCGACCCCGTCGGCGGCGATCACCTCCAGGTTGTCGATGCCGAGCACCGAGAAGATGGACCGCAGATAGGTTTCCGCATGTTCATGGCGCGCGTTCGGCGATCCCTCGCCATAGATTCCGCCCCGCGCCAGAAGAACGATCACGCGCTTACCGCGCGCCAGCCCGACCACGCCGCTGGCGCCAAAGCTGAACGTTTTTCCGACGACACAGATCCGGTCGATCCAAGCCTTGAGGGAGCTCGGGACGGTGAAATTGTAGAAGGCGACGCCCATCACGATCACATCGCTGGCCATGAACTCCTCGAGGACCTTCCCACTTTCTGCCAGGTCGCTCAGTTCGGCCTGATCGAGATCACTGGTGTCCGCGTCGTGCGCATGGGCTGCGAAAACGCCCCCGGTGAGATCGCCGAGTGGATGGGCGGCGAGGTCGCGGTATTGGACCGTCATGCCCGGTGATTCACGCTTGAGGCGTTCCACGGCCGCGGCTGACATGTCCCGGCTTAACGATCCCGTCGTTTTGATGCTTGTGTCGATATGCAGCAGCTTCACCGCGTCTCTCCTTGTGGTCTGCATTTGAGATTAGGTAATTTAATGAGACTATGGCGCGGCGTGAAGGAGGCAGAATTTTGGGAAAAGGTAAGGAAGTAGTAACCATCCCGGCATCCGCCGGAGGCCGTTACTTTCACGATCAACCAACGTGGGCGTTCGACTCGCAATGTCCCGCGCGAGACGTTCTCGACCGGATCGGCGACAAATGGTCGGTGCTCGTCGTGGCGACTCTCGCGAAGGGCCCGCATCGCTTCAGCGCCGTTCAGCGCGCGATCCCGGACATCTCCAAGCGAATGCTGACGCAGACGTTCCGAGATCTGGAGCGCGACGGGTTGATCACGCGGACGGTGTTCCCGACCAGGCCACCGAGCGTCGAGTACCGCCTGACGCCTCTGGGCGAAACGATTCTCGAGCCCCTGAACGTTCTTGTTCAGTGGACGAATCGCAACCAGGTGGCGATCAAGAACGCTCGCTTGGCATACGACGGAATGTCGTAAACGGCGATCAGAGATTTTTAGTCTTGAGCCAAGTGCGGATGGCCCGTGTGAGTTCCGTCTTCCGTTCCAGCGGCAACCAGTGTCCCGAGGGCATGCTCGTTACGATGAGGTCTGCGCAGGCCGCGCGCATGGGATCGCCTTGGCGGTTTCCCGTGACTAACCCCGTGTCCAACGATTGACGGTGAGAATCGCATCAGCGAAATCCCGTGGCGCTTCCCATGGAAGATTGTGGCCACACTCGACGATGCGGTGCTCATGCCGCGCAGCGAACATCTTCGCGTGGTCAGCGGTGCCACCTGGCTTGAGCGGGTCTTGCGTCCCATCCAGCGTCATGGCGGGAACGGTAATCGGCGGTTTCTGCGCGAGTCGTTCTTCCAGGGGTGCCAGTGCGGGGTCCCCCTCGGCCAGCCCGAAGTCGAAGCGGTAGGAATGGATCACGACGTCGACGAAATCGGGATTGTCGAAGGAGGCTGCCGTTCGCTCGAAGGTCGCCTCATCGAACGACCAATGCGGCGACCACTGCTTCCAGAGAATCCGGCAAAGCTCGCGTCGATGGAGGGCGAGGCATTCGCGGCCTCGCTCGTGCTGGAACAAGTGCTGATACCACACGGCTTGCTCCAGGCTTGGTGCATAGGCGTGACCAAGCCGCTCGACGTCGATGATGTCGTAGCCCGCGTATGAAACGAGGCCCGCGACACGCTCCGGCCACAACGCACTCGCCACGCAGGAAGCCAGGCCACCCCAGTCATAGCCGGCCAGAAGGGCGCGCTCGATACCAAGGGCATCCAACAGTTCGATAATGTCGCGGCCCAACGCCGCCTGCTGACCGCTGCGTATCGTTGCTTCCGATAAGAACCGCGTCGGTCCGAAGCCGCGAAGATAGGGCATGATCACCCGGGCTCCGGCGTCCGCCAGCAGCGGAGCGACCTCGTCATATGCGTGAACGTCGTAGGGGAAGCCGTGCGATAGAACGACCGGCCAGCCCGCTTGCGGACCGAGTTCCACATAAGAGATGTTCAAGGTCGCCGTATTGACCGAGTGCATATAGCCGCTCGCCGTGAAATCGCTGCCGCCGGTATGTAAGGCAGAGCGAGTGGACAGCCTGTGAAGTTCCACGCCATGGAAATGGCGAGCCCCCGTGGCAAGCAAAGCTCGTCATGATTCCTCGGGAACGACCAGGTTCTTCCCCCTCCGCCATCAACGATGTCCTAGGAGCCGGGGTGCTGTCTCAGCGCTTCCAACAGCCATTGTCCAGCGGGTCCAGGCACACGATCGCGCCGATGGGCTGCGTAGATCGTCAATCCGTCGCCAGGTGTCGGATCGTTCTCGATCTCGATGCGAGCCAGGCGCCCGTCCGCGATGGCGTCGGCCACCATGTGGCTGGGCATGCGGCACCACCCGAACCCTGCCAGCAGGAAATCCAGGCGACGCCCAAGATCGACGAAACGCCATAGCCTGGCGCTTGACACCCCGTAGTTGGCCCCGCCGGGATCGACCGGATCCGAGAGTACGAGTTGGACGTGCGGTTCGAGGTCGCTGGGTGTCGCAGGCCTTCCGAGCGATGCCAGAGGATGATCGGGTCTGACCACCGGGACCATGTCGATGCGCAGCAGCGGATGCGCGATGAGGTCTTCGGGCACGGCGGGGAGCAGCAGGCAGATGGCCAAGGCGGCGGAGTCATTGCGCAGGCGGCGCAAGGCGCCGCCCAGGCCCTCGGTGGTGAAACTCACGGGAAGGTCCGGATAGGTCGTGCGCAACGCGTGCAGGGTCTCGATCAATGGCGCGGTCGGCACCAGCGGATCGATCGCCAGCGCGAGTTCCGGTTCCAGCCCTGAGCGATTGCTGGCCGCGACGGCCTGGAACCGGGCCGCGCTGGCCAGCACCAGGCGCGCTTGTTCGACCAGCACCATGCCGATGTCCGTGAGCCGCGGCCGATGCCCGCTTCGGTCGAACAGGCGCACGCCCTGTATCTCTTCAAGGGTGGCCACCGCCTGGCTGATGGCCGATTGGGCGCGGCGAAGCTCCCGAGCGGCCGCGGAGAAACTGCCGACGTCGGCAATCGTCACCAGCACACGCAGTTGATCCAGGCTGAGATTGCCGATCGCCATACATCATAAAAACCGATAGAAACTATCTCCATAATATCTCTTTTCAAGAAGAATGGAGGGTCGCAACATGCGTGCGTGCAGCCCACCTACGGCTGACCCGGTTTTCTGGCACCAGCAATGGAGAGTCGACATGTCCCAACTTCTTGTCATCGAAACCAGCCCACGCGGCAATCATTCGGTCTCGCGCAACATGACCCGCCGTTTTGTCGAGGAGTGGCGCAACGCACATGCGGGAGGCAGCGTGGTCTTTCGCGATCTTGCGCAAATCCACCTGCCCTTTGTCACGGCGCCCTGGCTGCAGGCGTACTTCACGCCACCCGAGCAGCATTCGCCGGACATGAAGGAAGCCTTGAGCCTTTCGGATGAGCTGGTCGCGGAGGTGCTGGCCGCAGATCACATCGTCGTGGCCACGCCCGTCTACAACTACAACATTCCGGCCGTACTGAAGGCATGGGTCGATCACATCGTTCGCAAGGGCACGACGCTGGGGTTCGACGGAAAAGGCCTGGTGCTTGGCAAGAAGGCGACCGTGCTTCTTGCCTCGGGCGGGATCTACACGGAAGGCTCGCCGATTCGCGATCGCGACATCGCCACTCAGTATCTGCGCATGATTCTCGGCGTCATCGGCATCACCGACGTGACCGTCGTCGCTGGCGGCGGTGCCAAGGTCGTCGACCTGGGCGAGGAAACGATGGATGGTTTCATCGCCAAGCTGCACTCCGATCTGCATGAAGCCGCCATGCAGGGCCCGCTGGCGAAGGTCTGAACCATCGAGGCCTGGATACGCCCGCCGATCACCCTGTCACTTCGATTGGCATGGTTACACACCGGTGGGTATGGCGGCGTCGGCTCTGAACCCGGTGGCCGCCTCCGCGGCACGATGCAATAGCGCTGGTACGGATACGCCCTGGTGGTCTTGGCGAGGGGTGTAAGGAGCTTCCAGTAGCTTCGCCTCATCATCGGTAAGCGTGATCGAGAGAGCCGCAACCGCATCATCGATGTGCCTGGTTTTGAGTGCCCCGACAATCGGTGCCGCAACCACGGGATTGCGAAACAACCAGGCAAGCGCAATCTGTGCCTGATTCACTCCACGCTCGGCAGCGATGGCGGCAACCGCTTCTATGATTTCCTGGTCGCTCGCTGCCGTCACCGGGCTTTGCGCGGCAGCTGAAGGCTCGGTTTGCGACCGTTCGGTGACTTGCCCCCACGGACGAGCGAGACGGCCACGCGCAAGGGGGCTATACACCATCGTCTGCACACCTTCATCGGCGCAAAGCGGCAGCATTTCGCGCTCTTCTTCGCGAACGAGCAGGTTGTAGTTGTCTTGCATGGAAATGAATCTAGCCCAGCCGTGTACCTTCTGTAGATGAAGCGCTTTACTGAACTCCCACGCCATCATCGACGAGGCACCGATGTAACGAACCTTCCCCATCTTCACGAGATCATGTAGCGCCTCAAGCGTTTCCTCCCACGGCGTCAGTTGGTCGCGACGATGAACTTGATAGAGATCTATGTAATCTGTCCCTAGCCGATGCAGGCTGTGGTCGACCTCGGCCATGATCGCCTTGCGCGATAGCCCAAAGGCATTGGGACCGTTTCGGGTAGGTGCGGATAGCTTGGTTGCAATGACCACCGCGTCACGATGCGCAAAGTCCTTGAGCGCCCTCCCCACGAACTCTTCGCTCGATCCCGTGGAGTACATGTTGGCCGTGTCGAAGAAATTGATGCCAGCGTCGACAGCGTGGCGAATCAGAGCACGGCTTGCGTCTTCGTCGAGAGACCATGCGGGGTACCCTTGTTCCGGTCGACCGAAACCCATGCAACCGATGCAGATGGGCGATACGTCCAGTCCTGAGTTACCAAGCTTTCTGTATTGCATGATGAATGCCTTTCGCTGAAAATGATAGAGTTCTCCGTATTTAACGGAGAACTCTCCGCTTCGTCAAGAGGTTCATCCAAATTGAGCGAAAAACTGCGCACCGACGCGCGTGCGAACCGGGACCGCATCCTTGAAGTGGCGCGGGACATGCTCGCGGCAGACCCCGATGTGTCGTTGAACTCCATCGCGAAGCTGGCTGGCGTAGGCGCGGGCACGCTTTACCGCCACTTCCCGAACCGGGAGGCTCTGGTGTTGGGGGTCTATAAGAACGAGATCGATGCACAGGCTGAACTCGCGTCAGCGCTACTTGCCCACCATCGCCCCTTGAAGGCGTTTCGCCTTTGGTGCGACCGCCTTGCTCAACTCGGCAGGGTCAAACATGCGATGGCCAAGTCGCTCCAGGCAACGCTCTCGGAACAAGACTCCCAAGACGCCTATCTGCCCATGCTGGACGCGGTACAGAGGTTGATAGCGGCGTGTGAAGCGTCTGGTGAGATGCCACCGGGTAACCATGCGGCTGACGTGCTGGTTCTACTGTCTTGTCTCTGGCGCATCCCCCCCAACGAGGATGGGGAAGCTCAGGCAGCCAGAGTATTGGCGCTTACTTTCCGCGCCATGGGTGCAAGCAATTGATGGGTATGTAGTGCCTGGTGGGTATGTCTGCATCAGGATCCATCGGCGGCTAGTACACGCATCATTTTAAAAAGACTTGATTTGGTAGCGATCACTTCCTAACATGAAGACATGTCTAGATCACCTGCACGAGATTCAGTCACCAGAGCGCCAGGGCGCCCCCGGGAATTCGTGCTCGAAGATGTCCTGGACAAGGCGATTGTTGTCTTTAGTGAATTCGGTTATCCAGCAACCTCGCTGGGCAAACTGACGGCGGCCATCGGACTCACCGAGGGCAGCATCTATAAGGCATTCAAGGACAAGCGAGCACTTTTCCTCGCGGCGCTCGAGCATTATGTCGATCTGCGCGCCGCTCGTCTGGAGCAGGCGCTCTTGGGGGCTCCAACGGGTTTCGAGCAAGTGCGAGCGGTACTGGAACTCTATGTGGACTACAGCCACGGCGCCGCGGGACGACGTGGTTGCTTGGTGGTCGGTAGCGCTGTGGATCTGGCGAGCTCCGATCCGGAGATGGCCAAGCGCGTGAACCTGATCTTCAAGATGCACGAAAAGCGCCTTGTCGGTTGCATCCGGCAGGGACAGGAAGATGGTTCCATCCGTTCTGACGTGGACGCTGAATCCGTCGGACGCTTGCTGGTGTGTGTCTTGCAAGGCATGCGTGTGCTGGGCAAGACCGGCCGCTCCCGCCAGGAAATGACAGGTCCGATCGAGCAGGTACTGAAGCTGCTCGAGTAAGTTTTTTTGACCAATTTGGTAACGATTGCTATCTAATTAGGTGCTGCGCACAGCCGCCAGCCGGACCAATCAGTCACAAAACAGTCATCGAACTTGAAGCGAAGAGGTCTTCCTGTGGAACACGTGATTATTCAAATCCCGGAAAACGATGCAGCGCCCCTTCTCACGCCAGAAGCCTTCTGGTCGATATTCCACCACGGTACGACCACAGTAAACGGCGTTCGCCTGCACTACGTCGAAGGTGGTCACGGTTCGCCGATCCTGCTGCTGCCTGGCTGGCCACAGAGTTGGTACGCATGGCGATATGTGATGCCGCAGCTTGTCCAGGCCGGGCGCCGTGTCATCGCGCTGGACCCACGTGGCATGGGTGATTCGGAGCGACCGACGTCCGGGTATGACATGCAGACCGTGGCTTCGGACGTTCATGGATTAGTCGAAGCACTGGGCCTTCTGGCTGACGGTCCCATCGATGTCGTGGGGCACGATATCGGCGCATGGATCGGTTATGCCTATGCGGCCGGATGGCCGGCGCACGTAAAGCGGCTGGCCGTTTTCGATTCGGCCCTACCGGGTGTCACGCCATTGCTGGCGAGCGGCATTCCTTCGGAAGAGGCAAACGTGAAGACCTGGCATTTCGCCTTCAATCGTTTGCCCGATCTGCCGGAGATCCTGCTGAAAGGACGTGAGCGCGAGTTCTTGACCTGGCTGTTCCATGCCAAGTCGGTTCACAACTGGGCGATTGGTGCGGTGGATCTGGACGAATACGTTCGCGTCAACTCGGCGCCGGGCGCATTGCGTGCTGCGTTGTCCTACTATCGCCATCAATTCAGCCAACAGGGATTGGCCGAAAGCCGGCAACGCGCCGAACGCAAGCTTGGAATCCCGGTGCTGGCCTTTGGCGCACAGCAAGGCGTAGGCACGATGCTGTTAGAAACGATGAAGCTGGTCGCGGATGATGTGCGGGGTGGAGTATTGAACGCCTGCGGGCACTACATGCCGGAAGAAGCACCCCGTACGGTTGCACGACTCATTATCGAATTCGTGAATGCGTGACACTACAGATGCCGGGTCGGAGGTATAAGAACCGCCCTCGCGTTGGCGGTTCCCTGATAGGCCATCGCAGCTTCAATCTCCTCGAAACGAAAGGTTTTGCCAATCCGGGTTCGAAACAAAGGGTCTGCGATGACCGTGCGCAGATCGGCCATCGCCGCCGCCAGCCGTGTCGGGTCTTGGGCCGTGGTGCTGCTGAAGTTGCTGAATCGCTTCACGACGAGGTTTTTGCTCATGAACAGCCGCGACGGGATTGTCACGGGCACCGAGGCATCCAGCGTTCCATAGATGTAGATCGAGGTATTCATGGGCATGTGTGGCGCAATGCGGTTGATCGAGGCGCCGCCCAGCCCGTCGAACACCGCGGTGGTTGCAAGGCTTTGGGCCAGTTGTTCCAGTTGGTCCTCGAACCCTTCGTCATCCATTGCCACGACGTGAGCAAGACCCCGTTGACGGAGCTCCTCGCCTTGCGCCCGCGAACGCACGAGGTGGACCACCGCAACCTGGCGTTTTTTCGCCAGCGCGGCCAGGGCCAGTGCGGTCGCCGAGGCGCCCGCCGTCGCGATCACACCATGATGGCCTTCGGCCGCAATTTGATCCAGGAAGGCATAGGCGGTGAACGCATTGACCAGCGAACCACAGTAGTCGCGTATCCGCACCTCATCAGGCAGGATGACGCAGCTGGTGTAAAGCAACTGCGCCTTTTCGGACCACAACCCAACCGTCCTGGCACCGATGCCAAGCGACCGATAAATCGCCACGGGCTTCCCCAGGAAGTCCTCCGGCACGTCATCACCGATCGCGGCCACTTTGCCAGCCGCGGACGCGCCCCATACGCTGTTCGATCCACGGAGAACTCGACCGGCCGCGTCGGGCATCGTCAAGAACAGCTTGTCGCCGTGGTTGATGGCGCATGCCTCGATGTCCACGATCACATGACCGGGCGGCGGCGTATCAGGCGTGGGAAGGTCCAGCACGGCCAACCCGCGGCTGGATGTATTGATGCCGATCGCTTTCATGCATGCTCCTCAAGTCCGGCCGTCATTGAAGGGAGTGATACCGGAACCGGGTACATGAGAATCCCAATACTTACTTCTAACAAGTACGGAATTATTTGTTAGTGTCGCTGCCATGAAACTTGAAACGAAGTGCCCTGTGGCGTTCACCTCGCGCATCCTGGGCGGCAAGTGGAAAGCCAGAATCGTCTGGGCGCTCGTCCGGAACGAACCATTGCGTTTCTCGGAAATCCGTCGAGCCTGCCTGCCCGTCAGCGATCGCATCCTGACCAAGGAACTGCGGGAGCTGCAGCACTGCGGCCTGATCTCGCGCAAGGAATTCCCGGTCATTCCGCCGAAAACGGAGTACCGCCTGACCGCCTTGGGTCAGACGCTTCGTCCGGTCATGGCTGTCATGGCCGAATGGGGTTCGGCCAATCGCGAAAACGTGATTGAACCCCCGGAAGA
>NZ_JBPGXU010000130.1:0-10032 GCF_056755675.1 Luteibacter sp. KNZ12-1A
CGACCCACAAACCAGTAATAATAAATATTCAACCCCCACCCGGGGGGGCCGGGTGGCCCCCCCCCCACGACTATAACAGCTTGCCCCGCCGTTGGCGAGTTTTTTACCAGCTAGCCTTGCGCAAGCCCGGCACGTCGCCACGCATGGTGGCTTCGCGGAGCTTGTTGCGGCCCAGGCCGAACTTGCTGTAGACGCCACGCGGGCGGCCGGTCAGGGCGCAGCGATTACGCTGGCGCACCGGGCTGGCATCGCGCGGAAGCTTCTGCAGCTTGGTCTGGGCTTCCATCTTTTCGTCGTACGACGCAGTGGCGCTCAGGACGATCGCCTTCAGTTCGGCGCGCTTGGCGGCGAACTTCTTCACGATCTTGGTGCGCTTGAGGTCGCGCTCGACCATCGAGGTCTTGGCCATGTTCTACCTGTGATCAGTTGCGGAACGGGAAGCTGAAGGCTTCCAGCAACGCCTTGGCTTCTTCGTCGGTCTTGGCGGTGGTGGTGATGGAGATATCCATGCCACGCAGCGCGTCGACCTGATCGAAGTCGATTTCCGGGAAAATGATCTGTTCCTTGATGCCGAAGTTGTAGTTACCACGGCCATCGAAGGCACGACCCGAGACACCACGGAAGTCGCGCGTACGCGGCAGCGAGATGTTGATCAGGCGGTCCAGGAATTCCCACATCTGGGCACGACGGAGCGTGACCTTGCAACCGATCGGCCAACCGTCGCGGATCTTGAACGAAGCGACCGACACGCGGGCCTTCGTCGTGATCGGCTTCTGGCCGGCGATCTTGGTCATATCGGCCACGGCGTTCTCGAGGATCTTCTTGTTACCGGCGGCTTCGCCGACGCCCATGTTGAGCGTGATCTTCGTGATGCGGGGCACTTCCATGACGTTCTGGTAACCGAAGCGCTCAGTGAGCTTCTGCATTACCGACTCTTTGTAAAACGATTCAAGGCGGGTCATGACTTCGATTCCTTACGCGTCGACCACTTCGCCCGAACGGAACACGCGCACCTTGCGCCCGTCCTCGAGCGTCTTGGTGCCCACGCGCTCGCCCTTGTTCGTGGCGGAGTTGAAGAGCTGTACGTTGGAGATATGGATCGAGGCCTCACGTTCGACGATTCCGCCCGGCTGGTTGGCCTGCGGGTTCGGCTTGGTGTGGCGCTTGACCAGGTTCACGTTCGAGACGACCACGCGGTCGCCATCGACGCGCAGCACGTCACCGCGCTGTCCCTTGTTCTTGCCGGTGATGACGACGACGTTATCACCCTTGCGGATACGGTTCATGGTCTGGCCTCCGCTCAGAGCACTTCGGGCGCGAGCGAGACGATCTTCATGAACTTCTCGCTGCGCAGCTCGCGGGTAACCGGCCCGAAGATACGGGTTCCGATCGGCTCGAGCTTGTTGTTGAGGATGACGGCCGCGTTGCCGTCGAAACGGATCACGGAACCATCAGCGCGGCGCACACCCTTGGCGGTACGAACCACCACGGCGTTGTACACCTCGCCCTTCTTGACCTTGCCGCGGGGAATGGCGTCCTTGACGGTCACCTTGATGACATCACCGACGCTGGCATAACGGCGCTTCGAGCCGCCCAGCACCTTGATGCACATCAGTTCCTTCGCGCCGCTGTTATCGGCCGCGGAAAGCATGCTCTGTACCTGAATCATGGCAGCTCTCCTTAGACTTCAGCGCGCGTGACGATTTCGACCACGCGGTGATGTTTGGTCTTCGACAGCGGACGGCATTCCGCGATGCGGACGAGGTCACCCTCGTTCGCGCCGGTTTCGTCGTGCGCATGGAGCTTCGTGGAACGGCGGATGATCTTGCCGAGCAGCGGGTGCTGCACCTGGCGCTCGATCAACACCGTCACCGTGTTAGCCATCTTGTTGCTGATGACACGACCCGTGAGGGTACGCGCCGTCTTCGTGTTATCGCTCATGTCCGCCGTCCTTACTTCTTCACGCCGAGCACGAACTTCGTGCGGGCGATGTCACGCCGAACGCGGCGCAGCTGGTGCGGCTGGGTGAGCTGTCCGGAGCCCTTCTGCATGCGCAGGTTGAACTGCTCCTTGCGAAGGTCCAGCAGGTGCTGCTTCAGCTCTTCCGCCGACTTCTCTTTGATTTCTTTGCTGGCCATTACATCACCGCCCTGGAGACGAACTGGGTCTGGACGGAGAGCTTGGCTGCCGCCAGACGGAACGCTTCGCGTGCCGTCGTCTCGTCGACACCTTCGATTTCATAAAGCATGCGACCCGGCTGGATCAGAGCGACCCAGAACTCGACGCCACCCTTACCTGCACCCATTCGGACTTCGATGGGCTTGCGGGTGATCGGCTTGTCCGGGAACACGCGGATCCAGAGCTTGCCGCCACGCTTCACGTAGCGCGTGATGCAACGACGGGCCGCTTCGATCTGACGCGCGGTCAGCTGACCGTGCGTCGTCGCCTTGAGGCCGTACTCGCCAAAGCTCACGAGGTTGGAATTGAATGCCAGGCCATCGTTACGGCCCTTATGCATCTTGCGGTACTTGGTACGCTTCGGTTGCAACATGGCAACGCTCCTTACTTGGCAGCGCGCTCACGCTCGCGGCGGTTTTCACCACCCTCGCGGCGCGACGACTGCTGAGGCTGCTGTTCTTCCTTCGACTCGGCCGTGGCGGCCGCCAGATCGAAGATCTCGCCCTTGTAGACCCAAACCTTGACACCGATGATGCCGTACTGGGTCTTGGCCTCGGCGGTGCCGTAGTCGATGTCCGCGCGCAGGGTATGCAGCGGAACACGACCTTCGCGGGCCCACTCGGAGCGCGCGATCTCGGCACCGTTCAAACGGCCGGAGACGTTGATCTTGATGCCGAGGGCACCGAGGCGCATCGCGTTGCCGACCGAACGCTTCATCGCGCGGCGGAACATGATGCGACGCTCGAGCTGCTGGGCGATCGATTCAGCGACGAGCTGGGCGTCGAGTTCCGGCTTGCGGACTTCACTGACGTTGATGTGCGTCGGAACGCCCATCATGTCCGTGACTTCCTTGCGCAGCTTCTCGATGTCCTCACCCTTCTTGCCGATCACCACGCCCGGGCGGGCGGTGAAGATCGTCACGCGGGCGGTCTTGGCCGGGCGCTCGATCTGAATCTTCGAGATACCGGCGGCGGCGAGCTTCTTGCGCAGCATCTCGCGGACCTTGAGGTCGGCCGCGAGGTACTGGGCGTACTCACCCTTGTTTGCGTACCACTTCGAGTTCCAGTCCTTGGCAATGCCGAGGCGGATACCGGTGGGATGAACTTTATGACCCATCGTGTCTTACCCCAGTCAGTTGCCGACAACCACAGTGATGTGGCTGGTGCGCTTCAGGATGCGCGAACCGCGACCTTTGGCGCGGGCGTACATACGCTTCATCGCCGGACCTTCGTCGACGAAGATGCGGGCCACCTTGAGCTCGTCCACGTCGGCGCCGAGATTGTTTTCGGCGTTGGCGACGGCGGAGAGCAGCACCTTGCGGACAAGGTGGGCGGCTTTCTTGTTGGTGAAGGCGAGCACGTCGCTGGCTCGGCCCACGGGCATGCCGCGGACCAGGTCAGCCACCAGGCGTGCCTTCTGCGCCGAGATGCGGGCGCTGCGCAGGATCGCTTTGGCTTCGGTGCTCATCACTTGCCCTTCTTATCGCCTGCGTGGCCCTTGTACGTACGGGTCACCGCGAACTCGCCGAGCTTGTGCCCGACCATGTTCTCGTTGATCAGGACGGGCACGTGCTGGCGGCCGTTGTGGATGGCGATGGTCAGACCGACCATCTCCGGCAGAATCATCGAACGACGCGACCAGGTCTTGATCGGACGCTTGTTGTTGGCGGAAACGGCGGCTTCCACCTTCTTTACGAGGTGCAGGTCAACGAACGGACCTTTCTTTAGAGAGCGCGGCATGATCGTTTCCTATTACTTGCGACGACGCACGATGAACTGCTGGGTGCGCTTGTTGTTGCGCGTCTTGTAACCCTTGGTCGGCGTACCCCACGGGCTGACCGGATGACGGCCGCCGGAGGTCTTGCCTTCACCACCGCCATGCGGATGGTCGACCGGGTTCATCACGACACCGCGAACGGTCGGACGGATACCCGCCCAGCGCTTCTTACCGGCCTTGCCAAGCTTGCGCAGGCTATGCTCGGAGTTACCGACTTCGCCGATGGTGGCGCGGCATTCGACCGGCACGCGACGCATTTCGCCGGAGCGAAGACGCAGCGTGGCGTAACCCTGCTCGCGAGCGACCAGCTGGACCGAGGCACCGGCCGAACGCGCGATCTGCGCACCCTTGCCCGGCTTCATCTCGATGCAATGGACGGTGGAACCGACCGGGATCGACCGAAGCGGCAGGCAGTTGCCCGGCTTGATCGGGGAGTCGGAACCCGACACGAGACGGTCGCCCACCGCCACGCCCTTCGGCGCGATGATGTAGCGGCGCTCGCCATCGGCGTAGCACAGCAGCGCGATGTGCGCGGTGCGGTTCGGATCGTATTCCAGACGCTCGACAACGGCGGCGATGCCTTCCTTGTCACGCTTGAAATCGATGATGCGGTAAGCCTGCTTATGACCGCCGCCGCGATGACGCGTGGTGATGCGACCGTAGTGGTTGCGGCCACCCGTCTTCGACTGCGATTCGGTCAGGGGCGCGTAAGGTGCGCCCTTGTGCAGACCTTCGGTCCGCACGCTGACTGCGTCGCGGCGGCCCGGGGAGGTCGGCTTGTGAGTGATCAGTGCCATCTCAATTCAACTCCTGGCTCAGGCCTTGGCCGACACGTCGATCGTGTGACCGTCGGCGAGGCGCACGTAGGCCTTGCGCTTGCCCTGGCGGTTGCCAGTGCGGAAGCGGAACGACTTGACCTTGCCCTTGGTGTTCACGAGGTTCACGTCCACGACCTTGACGTCGAAGAGGTGTTCCACGGCTGCACGGACATCGGCCTTGGTCGCCTCGGGCGCCACGACGAAAACGTACTGGTTGTTCTCAGCAAGGCGAGCCGACTTCTCGGAGATGTGCGGCGCGCGAAGCGTGTTGAGCGTGCGTTCGGTGCTCATGCGAGCCACTCCTCGACCTTCTTGACCGCGTCCACCGTCATGACGACGAAGTCGCTGCCGACCAGGCTGACCGGATTAAGGGCCAACACGTCGACGACGTGGATGTACGGAATGTTGCGGGCGGACAGGTACAGCGCCTCGGTGGCGTCTTCCGACACCAGCAGCACGCGACCCTTGACTTCGAGCTCGGCCAGCTTCGCGATCATGCCCTTGGTGCTCGGGGCTTCCATCGACAGCTCGGAGACGACCTTCAGGCGACCCTGACGGTTCAGCTCGGCGACGATCGAACGGATCGCGACGCGGTAGGCCTTGCGGTTGACCTTCTGCTCGAAGCTGCGCGGCTTGGCCGCGAACGTCACACCACCACCGACGAAGATCGGAGCGCGGTAGTCGCCGTGGCGAGCGCCGCCACCCTTCTGCTTCTTGAACTTCTTGGTCGTACCGGACATCTGGCCACGAGACAGCTGGGCCTTCGTACCGGCACGGCCAGCCGCCTGATAGGCGGTGACGACCTGGTGGACGAGGGCCTTCTTGTACTCGCCGCCGAACACGTCGTCCGACACGGTGAGCGCCTTGGCGCCAATAACGTTGAGTTCCATGGCGTCTCTCCTCAGCCCTTGGTCGTCGGACGGATCACGACGTCACCGCCCGGCGCGCCGGGGACTGCGCCCTTGACCGCGATCAGGTGACGCTCGGAATCGACCGTGACAACTTCGAGACCCTGCTGGGTGCGGTTGACCGCGCCCATGTGGCCCGACATCTTCTTGCCAGGGAACACGCGGCCCGGCGTCTGGCGCTGGCCGATCGAGCCCGGGGCGCGATGCGACAGCGAGTTACCGTGCGTGGCGTCGCCCATCTTGAAGTGGTGACGCTTGATGGTGCCCTGGAAACCCTTACCCTTCGACACGCCGGAGACGTCGACCGTCTGACCGACGGTGAAGACGTCACCCGCCGAGATCTCGGTGCCGATCGCGTACTTGCCTGCGTCTTCCGCGCTCACGCGGAACTCCCACAGACCGCGGCCCGGCTCGACCTTGGCGTTGGCGTAATGGCCCTTCAGCGGAGCCGTCAGGAGCGAGGCGCGCTTGGCACCCGTCGTGACCTGCACGGCGCTGTAGCCGTCGTTTTCTTCGGTCTTCACCTGCGTCACGCGATTCGGGGTCGCTTCAATCAGCGTCACCGGAATCGAGCGGCCGTCTTCGGTGAAGAGCCGGCTCATGCCGCACTTGCGGCCAACCAGTCCGATACTCATCTTCGTATCCTTTTATCCGCTCAGCCGAGCTTGATCTGCACGTCAACGCCAGCCGCGAGATCGAGCTTCATGAGCGCGTCCACGGTTTTGTCGTTGGGGTCGACGATGTCCAGAACGCGCTTGTGGGTACGGGTCTCGTACTGGTCGCGGGCATCTTTGTCGACGTGCGGCGACACCAGAATGGTGTAGCGCTCAATCTTGGTCGGCAGCGGGATCGGGCCGAGGACCGTAGCGCCGGTGCGCTTGGCCGTCTCGACGATTTCGCTGGCCGAACGGTCGATCAGACGATGATCGAACGCCTTGAGCCGAATGCGAATCTTTTGGTTCGCCATAAAACCGTGTCCTGTTATCGAAAGAACGTTCTTGTGATTCGGAGGGGCTTCTCGCCACCCCGCACAACCCTGGTGCTACTTACGGGTACCGCAACGGGCCGCCCTGGAACGGTGTGAAACCGTCCGGAACGACCCGAAAAAGTCAGGCAGGCCGAGCTATCGGCCTGCCTAGACAAAAAAGTATAGAATACGCAACGAGATAGGTCAACAGAGCTTGCGCCCCGTGGCCCGTTGGCACCCTACTCGGCATCCATGCCTGCGAACTCGAAGCACATTCCGTGCGCCTCATTTCGCGGTGTCCGGTCGCCCACACATGGGGACCGGGAGGTATAGCCCAGCGACTATAACCTATCGCCGGGCCGATGGGAAGCCCTCGGGAGGAACGATATCGGGTGGCCGCGCCCTTCCCCGGCTGGATCATTCACGACCTGCACCGGCGTCCTATCGTTGCCGGAGGGGAACGTAATCCCCATAGCGCTTGTCCGCGCGGCCCACGCGAGCGCACAGCTGCTGGCCGCACAATCGAACATCGGCCTGGTTATAGGCCCGGAGCAGATCGGCCTCGATCTGCTGCTGCGCGATGACCTGCTTGTAGTGCCACCCGAGGTAACTTCCCACCGCGAGCACCGCCAGAAGGGTCGCCAGCACCCCTACCACCAGCCAGGCCGCCTTGTTCACGAAGGTCGCCAGCTTGCGCTGCGTCCCAACCATCGCATCCGTGCTCGCCTGCATGAGGCGCCGATGCTCGGCCGCTGCCCGGGCCACTTCCGCGAGCGGTTCGTTCAAGCCCATTCGCACGGTCCGCGTGGCATCCGCCGAGATCGCACCCAAGCCCGCATCCGCGGCCTGGCGCATGATGCCGGGTAGAGCCCGCACGGTCCGCGCTTGTTGCTCGGTGGCCTGACGGTGGCGCGTATCCATCGACTCGCTCATGCGCGACAGCCGCTCCACCATCATCGCCACCTGCACGGTGGCGTTCCTTGTACCTTCCTCGCGCATCGCCACTCCTTACAGGCGCATCACCGGACCACCGATCTCCCGGACCTGCGACACCTGCTGTTCCTGCGCCTGTTGCAGCTGCGCTTCCAGTGCCACGATGCGGTCTTCCCTGTCCACCTGCTGCGCCGCCTGCATGTGGAATTCCTGGGCGGCATGGGTCTGGCCGACCTGCCGAAGCGCTTCCATGAAGCCCTGGTCGTCCTGCTCCATGGCCTTGCACAGGTAGTCGAACATCTCGTCCATGCCGGCGGTCGCCGCCAGTGGCGGCATGCCGGTACGCTCCTGCTCCTGACCCAGCATGTGCCAGGGCGCCGACAGGTCCAGCGGAACACCACGGGGCAAGTCGTCCAACCGGCGATGATGCAGGTCGGGCATGTAGTTGTGCGCGAATACCGCCGCCGGCTGGTTGCCTTCCTTGTCCCAGAAGTTGCCGATGCCGTGTGCGGCGGCGATGGCGCCCACCTCGCCGACCGGTGACAGGCCACCCTGCTTGTGGCGCTGGTAATCCGCATGATCCATATAGTCGACCGTGCGGCCGATCGGCTCGGCCATGCTCGACACCGGGTCGTGGTACATGCGGTGGTTGACGACGCGGCCCTGGGCGGATGACACATCCAGACCCAGCCCCTCGGCCATGGACCGCGCCCCATAGGTATTGAAGGTTTCCGCGTGTATGCCGGCCGATTCGGGCATGGCGGCTTGCAGTTGCGCGAGGGCGCCGCCCAGGGAGTGACCGGTGATGCTGATGTCGGTAGCCGCGATGCCTTCTTCCTCGGCATGACGCAAGGCCCAGCGCATCGTCGCGGCTGCTTCAGGCCATTGGGTGGGCGCACCCATCATGCCCATGCCTAGATCGGCGGTGATGTCATGGATGCTGGAAGGGTCGGTGCCTTTGTTCGTGACGATAAGCTGGCCGGTCGTCTCGTCCCGCACCACCGCCCCGCGGTAGTTCGTGGCGGACGGCGGGGAAACGTAGAGCACAGTGTAGAGTCGGCTATCACTCTCGAGATTGGTCTTTGCCGTCAGCGGCACATAAATCACATGAGAGAGAAATGCATATTGCTCGGAGGGAAGAGACATATCCAGTTCCTTGGATAGAAGTTACTGCTAGTCGCCACTAGAAGCAGCAGGCGGATTTGGTGCGGTGTCCGTTGTCACTGGCTTGACGAAATTGCTCTGGCTGAAGACGCCCCGCACGCGTGGACGCAGCAACGCCGAGTCCTTGGACACGTGAACAGTGATGGGGACCCGGCTGTAATGGGGTCTGTCCGGCATCGGCCATCTGCCGTAGCAGCTTTGCGGATGGTCATCTGCCCGGAACTGACAAATGGCTTTGTACTCGGCGCCGGGAGCCAAGTCCTCGCGAAGACCCCAATGCCCTAGTGCGTCCCTCCCCGTGCGGGTGTCATGAACCAGGAAGTAAGGGGCAGCAAGCTCCCAGTTGCAGGCGACTTCGTTGTACCGATCCACGTAGACGTTGAAATGAGCACGCTTTGGGTCCCGGCTTTCATTGGGAATGTCGAACGTCCCGTGGGGATAGACAAAGCTGCCACCACCCCTGAGGGGATCGAAGTAGCCGCATTCGCGTTGCTGGTTCTGGTACAGCGCACTCATGACGACAACGTAGCGCTTGGCATCCTCGGGATGGTCGAACGTCACCGTGATGTGCAGCGCCTCCTTCGGATACGGATTCAGTGGCGGCGGGCTGAGATCTTTCTTCTCGGCACATGCGGCCAAGGCGGGAAGCAGCAACGGCGGGAGGAGTGTCCATGCGCGAAGGTTCATGAGGACAGCTTAGCGATGCCGCAGGAGGACATCTTTAGAAGAATCCTCAAAATCGCGTGCTTTTGTTATGCGTGCCGATCGGGCAAACGCCCATCACTCATGACACCGCGCTCGGCCCGACTTCGCGTCAAGGCACGAAAGAGCCGGCGAGTACCACCCTCGGGGCCGTTAGCGCAGGCGAGTGATCCAGACGGATCAGGCCCGCAGGAGGCCAACCATGGATGGCTGGCCTTCTTCACGAGACAGGATGTCGAGTCGAAGAACCCCGGCTGGTTCACGACCCGGCCGCAGGCCATTGATACACGGCCGCGCCAGCGGCCCTTCCTTGAGGGGCGCCGGAGGCGTGGCCCCGAGGGCGGCGCTCGCCGGCTCTTGCCGCGACGCGCACGCCGCGATGCCGAAGGCGAGCCCAAGCCACCAAAACACTTACCGAAGAACAAAAAAAAGCGGAGGCTTTCGCCTCCGCTCTTCGATAACCGGACGGGTCACCCCGCCCCGGCAATCCTTCTTACTTGTTGATCTTCGAGACGACGCCGGCGCCGACGGTACGACCGCCTTCGCGGATCGCGAAACGCAGGCCTTCGTCCATCGCGATCGGGAA
>NZ_JBPGXU010000131.1:0-10019 GCF_056755675.1 Luteibacter sp. KNZ12-1A
ACGCTGCATGTCGTCGCGATGGCCGATCGGCGTGGCGACGACATCGGCGCCCGCGCCATCGAGACGTTGCGCCGGGTGAAGGTCATCGCGGCCGAGGACACGCGGCACACGCGCCCATTGCTCCAGCACCTGGGCATCGATACCCCCCTGGTCGCGCTGCACGACCACAACGAGCGCACGGCGGTCGACAGCCTTGTCGAACGCATGCGCGGCGGCGACGATATCGCCCTGGTCTCGGATGCGGGCACGCCGTTGATCAGCGACCCCGGCTTCCGCTTCGTCCGCGCCGCGCGGGCGGCGGGGCTGAAGGTCAGCCCGGTTCCGGGGCCGAGCGCGGTCGTCGCGGCGCTTTCCGTCGCCGGACTGCCCAGCGACCGCTTCGTCTTCGAGGGCTTCCTCGCCGCCAAGGCAGGGGCCCGCCGCGCGCGGCTGGGCGAGTTGGCCGGCGAAACGCGCACCGTGATTTTCTACGAGTCCTCCCACCGCATCCTCGAATCGTTGCAGGACATGCGCGATATCTTCGGGGTCGAACGCGAGGCGGTCGTCGCGCGCGAACTCACCAAGATGTTCGAAAC
This sequence comes from Luteibacter sp. KNZ12-1A, assembly GCF_056755675.1. Classification (NCBI taxonomy): domain Bacteria; kingdom Pseudomonadati; phylum Pseudomonadota; class Gammaproteobacteria; order Lysobacterales; family Rhodanobacteraceae; genus Luteibacter; species Luteibacter sp. KNZ12-1A. The sequence goes on from NZ_JBPGXU010000131.1 coordinate 576, forward strand.
CGTGCTCGACGGCCCGCTCGCCGCCCTGGTCGACCGCGTGGCCGCCGATCCGAACCAGCAGCGCGGGGAATTCGTCGTGATGGTCGCCGGGCGGGAAGCCGGCGAGGACGAGCGCCTGGCCGAGGGCTTGCGCGTGTTCGCGATCCTCAAGGACGAACTGCCTCCGGCGAAGGCGGCGAAGCTGGCGGCCGCGATCACCGGCGCGCCGCGCAAGGCGCTTTACGGGGCTTGATCGTCGGGGCGGGCCATCGCCGACAGGGTCGGCTCCCACCGGGGACGACCGGGGCAGGTCGCGGCTGGATCGGTACAAGCAGGGGCTACCTCACAACGGCCTCGCGAAGCGATGGGCTATGATCCGGTCGTTTCGGCGCCGGAGGGCGTCTTCGTGCAGTCAAGGAATCCGTTGCGATGCGATCGATCCGCGCCACCACCCTCGTCCTCCTGCTTTCCGCCGGCCTCGCCGGCTGCGTGACCCAGGGCGGGGTCCAGCACGGTGCCGCACCTTCGGGTGAGGCCACCCAGGCGGCGCAGGCGCTCTACATCAAGGGCCAGTTCGACCAGGCCGCGCAGGCGTACCTCGCCCTGGCCGCGCAGGACAGCGACCATCGCGACTACTACAAGCTGCTCGCGGCGGAGTCGTACCGGCAGGAGGGGGCCCTGGACCGCGCGGCTCCCATCGTCGCCGACACTCGCCGTTCCCGCCTCGAAGGCGAGGACGCCTTGCGCCTCGACGCGTTGCGTGCCGAAGTCGCGCTGAAAAACAACGACGCGAAGACCGCGCTCTCCCTCACCGGAAAGCCGTCGTCGCGCGTATCGCCGCAGATCGACCAGCGCCTCGCCGAATTGCGCGCCCGCGCCCAGGCCGCCGCCGGCGATCCATGGAGCGCCGCGCAGACCCGGATCGAACTGGACGGCCAGTTGCGCGGCATCGACCGCGAGCAGAACCGCAAGGAAATCCTCACCCAGCTCACGGGCCTCGGTGCGCAAGCGCTCGCCGAACGCGGTGGCGCCCTTCCGGCGAACGATCCGATGAAACCCTGGGTAACGGAAGCCCAGGCACAGCTGGGCAGCGTGACCCGTGCGCCGGCCGTGCTCGACCAGGCCGTCGGCACGGTCACCGGCGACAAGGGCGTGCGCGAGGGATACAAGGTGCCGACCAAGGTCGCCCTGCTGCTGCCGCTGTCCGGCCCCCTGGCAGGCGCCGGCGCAGCTATCCGCGATGGTTTCTTCACCAACTACATAGAAGCGGCGCACAACGATGCGCCCCGTCCGGAAGTGGCCGTCTACGATTCCGGCAACGATGCCCAGCATGCCGTCGCCGCCTACGACAAGGCCGTGGCCGAAGGCGCGCGTTTCGTCGTCGGCCCGCTCAATCGCGACGGTGTTTCCGCGATCTTCGCCAAGGGCGCCCTGCCCGCGCCGATGCTCACGCTGAACTACCCCAACGACAACAAGAACCTGCCGCCCGCGGGTGCCAACGAGTTCGGCTTGCTGCCGGAAACCGAAGGCGCCCAGGTCGCCGACCACATGGCCGATCGCGGCATGCGGACCGCCACGGTGATCGTATCCACCGACGATTTCGCCCGCCGTGCGGGCAACGCGTTCAAGGCCGAATGGCAGGCGCGAGGTGGCACGCTGGCCAGCCAGGTCACGCTCGATTCGGGGAGCATCGACTTCGCGTCGCAGCTGTCCGAACCGGTCGGACAGGACCCCGCTACCAGCGGCGTCTTCATCAGCATGAAGCCGCAACAGGCACGTCTCCTGCTGCCCCAGTTGCGCCTGGCGAAGAACACGCTGCCGGTCTTCGCCACGTCGCACGTCTACGCGGGTGGCGACGATGCGACCGCGGATCGCGACCTCGAAGGCGTGGAATTCTGCGACGCGCCCTGGTTGTTCGACGCGCAGCCGGGCCTGCCGCGGCGCACCGACCTCAACAACGCGCTGCCGGCGACCAAGGGCGTGACGGCACGCTTGTTCGCCTTCGGCATGGACGCATGGGGCCTGGTGCCCTACATCGACTGGATGCGCGGCCATCCGGGCAGCTACCTGCCCGGCGCGACCGGCCAGCTGGTCGCGGACGAATTCGGCCGCGTGCGCCGCGTACTCATCTGGGCGCGTTTCGCCGACGGCGTGGCACGCCCCGTCGCGGGTAGCCTCGAACTCGAAGCGCCGGCCACGGCTCCCGACGTCGAAAGCGGCGGGGGCTGACTCCCGCCGGCGCGAACAGGGAGTTCGCATGACGGCAACCAGGAAGACCACCCCGCGCCGCGCCACCGGCGACCGTTTCGAAGGCGCGGCCCGGGCATTTCTCGAAGAACGGGGATTGCGCCTCGTCCGCGCCAACTTCCTCTGCCGGCACGGCGAGATCGATCTCGTGATGCGTGACGGCGAGACCGTGGTGTTCGTCGAGGTGCGCTACCGGTGCAATGGCGCCTTCGGCGGCGCGCTGGGGTCGGTGACGGCAGCCAAGCGGCGCAAGCTGGTCAGTGCGGCCCACCTTTGGATCGCGTGGCATCCGCGCGACGCGCGCCGTCCCTGCCGGTTCGATGTGCTGGCCTTCGAGGGCGATGGCGTGGAGTGGGTGCGGGGCGCTTTCGAGGCGTGAATCGCCGACAGGGTCGGCTCCCACTCGAAGGCGTCGCCGCTGAAGCGGCTCCCACAGTGTCCGAGGCAGGCCTGAATGCCGGGGCGGCCTGAATGCCGATGTGGGCACGGTGGGAGCCGGCTCTGCCGGCGATGGCGGCCGGTCAGGCCGCCGCCAGGAAATCCTCGCGGCGCATCGTCGCCAACTCCGCGACCGTATCGATCGTGATGTCCGGCGGCGTCTCTTCCAGTTCCTTGCCCGCGGCGGCCGCATAGTGGCCCTGCTTCACGAACACCGTGGTGACCTTGTCGCCGAGCAGCTTCTTCAACGCCACGAGGATGCGCGGCTTGTCGTCCACCATCACGTAGTGGTCCGCCGGATAGCGCCGGCGCATGTCGTCCAGCATGTCTTCCTTGTGCACGTAGATCAGTACGTCCCCCTGGAACGCGTCCCACAGCCCCGCACGACGAATCTTTCGTGGCTGGAACACGGTATCGCCGTCGGACATGATCACCGGCCGGCCGATCGTGCGAAGGTGCGCGATGGCTTCCAGCACGCCCGGGAACCGGCGCTCGTCGAAAGGGTAATCGAGCAGGAAGAACGACATGCCCATGAACTCGGGGCTGCTGGCCTGTCCGCGCAGGCGCTGCAACGCGCCGAGGTAGTCGGCGTAACCGACCTGGCTGCGGATGTCCTTGTCGATGGCTTCGTAGCGGGTGCGGCCTTCGGCGCCGAAATCGCGCTCCAGCCGGGCGCGGAGGTCCGCGCTGAAACGATCGTTGTCGATCAGGGTGTTGTCGACGTCGAACAGGAAGACGATGGGGTCGTGGGTGGACACGATGGATCCTTGGCGCGGGTACGTGACCGCATATATGGGGTTGGACATTCTGATTCGAAGAGGCGGGCCCTTCTTGGCCCGGCCTGCCCTTCGGCAGGGCGGGCCCACGCTCGCTAGGCGCGCTTGGGCGGAACCAGCGACAGGCGCTTGCTGCCCGTGGTCCTCGGCGCCAGCAGGCGCTCGATCTCGTCCGGCGGCAGCGGACGGGAATACAGGAAGCCCTGCCCTTCCTGGCAGCCGGCGCGAAGCAGGAATTCGTGCTGGCCTTCGGTCTCGATGCCTTCGGCGATCGTGTGCAGGTCGAGGCTGCGCGCGATCGCCACCATCGCTTCGGTGATCGCGACGTCGTTCGCGTTCATCGGCAAGCCGGTGACGAAGGAACGGTCGATCTTGAGATAAGCCACCGCCGGCAGCTTCAGATAGGCCAGGGACGAATAGCCGGTGCCGAAATCGTCGATGGCGACGGCCACGCCAAGATTGTGCAGCGCGAGCATGGCACGCTCGGTATCCTCGCCCAGGCGCAGGATGGCGCTTTCGGTCAGTTCGACGAGCAGGCGCTTCGGCGGAATGCCGATCTCCTGCAGTGCCTGGCAAACGCCTTGCAGGAAATCAGGGTGGCCGAACGAACCCGCCGATACGTTGACCGCCATGCGCAACGGCGGCAGGCGCGCCTCGTCCCACTGCAGCAACTGGCGACAAGCCGTTTCAAGCACCCACTGGTCGATCTGGCGGATCAGGCCGAGGCTTTCCGCGATGGGGATGAACTCGTCGGGCGCTACGTTGCCGCGTTCCGGGTGACGCCAGCGGATCAGCGCCTCGACGGCCACGATGCGCCCGCTCTTCATCTCGATGCTCGGCTGGTAGACGAGATAGAACTCGTTGCGGATCAGCGCCTGGCGCAGTTCCGAGGCGAGCTTGAGACGGCGCCGCGCGTCCGCGTGCATCTTCGGCGTATAGAAACGCAGCGCGTTGCGCTCTTCGGTCTTGGCCACATACATGGCCGCGTCGGCGTTGGCGATCAGGGTGACCGCGTCGTTGCCATCGAGCGGATAGCCCGCGATGCCGATGCTGGCGCTGACATAGAGTTCGTAGTCGCCCAGGTCGAAGGGACGCGCCAGCGCCGCGAGCATCGTCTCCGCCACCACCAGCGCTTCCTCGCGCGAGCGCAGGTCGGCGAGCAACACGGTGAATTCATCGCCACCGATGCGGCCCGCCACGTCGTGCGGGGAAAGCTGGGCGCGGATGCGCTCGGCCACGCGCATCAGCAGGGCGTCTCCCGTGGCGTGGCTGTAACTGTCGTTCACCACCTTGAAAGCATCGAGGTCGACGAACAACACCGCCACCGCGCCGCGCTCGTGCGCGGCACGGGTGATCGCTTCGGCGCAACGCCGCTCGAATTCCGAGCGGGTGACCAGGCCGGTGAGCGGATCGTGCGTGGCCAGGTGTTGCAGGCGCTGCCGGTCGGCCTTGCGCGCGGTGATGTCCGACACCACCGCCACGTAGTGCTGTGGGCGCCCCTCGCGGTCGCGAATGGTGCTGATGCTCATCAATTCCGGATAGGTGCTGCCGTCCGCACGGCGGCTTTCCACTTCGCCCACCCAGTTGTCGCCCGCCGCGATGTCATCCCACAGCGACTGTGGCAACGGACGGCCATCCGGAAGCGTCCGCGTGATGTCGAAACGGGTACGGCGCAGCGCCTGCACCGGGAACCCGGTGAGCTTCGCATGCGCCGCGTTGGCGGTGGTCACCCTGCGGTCGGCGTCCGCGATGATCACGCCCTCCGCGATACTGGCCAGCGCCTCGGAGGCGATCTTTCGCTCCTGCTCCATGGCCACGCGGTCCGAAATATCGCGCACGATGGCCTGCGAGACCTGTCGGGCGCCCCAGACCACGAGGCTGCTCTGCGTCTCCACCGGCCGCAGGGTTCCATCGGGATTGCGAAGGCTGCCCATGCCGGTATGTGGAGAACCGTCCACGAACAAGGCGGCCAGTTCCGTCCCGGTCAGTTCTTCGCGTGAGCAGCCGAGCCATGAGGCTGCGCGTCGGTTGGCGTCGAGGATGCGTCCGGTTTCCTCGTCGACCATGAAAATGGCATCCGCCGCACTGTCGAAGAGGAGGCTGTAGCGCTCCTCGGTACCGCGAATCCCCGCGAGGATACGACCGGCCATGCGCAACCAAAGCGACGAGGCCAGCGCCGCCACGCCGAGCACCGTGAAGAACAGTACACGGCCCAACCACGACGCACCGTTGGCGATGTACAGGGAAAAGGCCTTGGCGCGGGGTTCGATGTAATTGTTGAGCGTGGCGATCCGCTCGCGTTCCGCGGCGATGTCACCCGGCTGCAACGTGCCGGCGCCATAGCTCTTCTCGAGACGGTCGGCGGTGTCCTCGAGGTCGGCGAGGCTGCCGTCCACGGAACGCCATTCCGCCACCGCCTCGCGCACGTAAGGCATGCCGTCGAAATACTGGAAGATGAAGACCATCCCGGGGATGGCCTCGGGGATGACCCCACCCCGGGCGAAGGCGTCGTTCACCTCCGCATGGGAGAAATCGCCGCTGGCGATCGCGTCGCGCGCCCAGCGGTCGGACATGAGCACCGCGTAGTTCCGCCGGAACCCGGCGAGGTCTGCCGGCCGGCCGTGGGCGGCGTAGGCGTCCAGGTCGATGACCGACTGCTTCTGCGCCTTGGACCAGAGACTCTCGCCGTTGAGGAAACCGGCGAGAGTCACCTGGGTCTGGAGAGCGACCCACGTCAGGGTGAGGATGAGGCCGACGACCGCCACCAAGGCATAGGCCAACGGCCTGAGGCGCCTGGACAGAAGCTGCTGGTGACTGGCCTCGAGGCGGCGCATCGGATCCCCTTGTTCCTCAACCGGACGTGATAGTGCTCCACATGATGCCCAACTTGCGAGTTACGCCGCCGCCTCGTTCCACTTGCGGATCGAGCCGACAGCGTCCATGCAACGGTCCAGCGTGATGCTCATGCAGACGTAACTACGGCGAACACACTCTCTAATGTGCTCGATCTGGTCCACCGGGGGGTTGCTCCCCAGCAGCGTGCAGACGATTTCCAGCGCCTCCCACGGATGGGTATCGTCATAGGCGGCGTGAAGCTGAAGCCAGCGAAGCCCGGCTTTCCGGCCGGAAATCGGCAAGCTTTCGGCATAAGCCTTGCTTTCGTAGACAAGCTGCGACCAGTCCCCGGTCGCCCCCTCCACCGCGTAGTTCGTCGCGGCGATGCCCGCGGCCAGCGAGTCGTTGCGGGACACCTCCTCGCACCAGTCGGCCAGGGCCTGGGAGCCCTTGGGCGGCTCGGCTCCCAGCACGTCCTCGCGCGACACCCCCGCGCTGTCGGCCCAGTTCAGCCAGTACTCGGCGTGGTTCTGCTCCACCCGGATGTTGCGGACCAGCCAGCGCCGGGCGAGGTCGTCGCCCTGGCTGCGGCCATAACGGGTCTTCAACAGGCTGTGCGACATGTAGCCCGGGAAGCGCTCGATCACCGGCCAGACCCCCACCATGAAGTTGCGCGTGGTCTGCGGGTCGAGGGTGGCGGCGCACATGGCCGTCCACATCTCATGGCTGACGATCCCCCGCCGGGCGTCCTCGCAGGACGACACCATGTCCTGCGCCCAGAGCGGATAGCTGGCGATCTCGGTCTGCGAGCCGGTCAGTTCGAAACGTGCGTTCATACTAGATCTCCCTAAAGATCTGCTGCCAATAAAGGTCGGGCGGGCCCGGGCGACCCGCGGCCCGCCCCGATACCGGCCTCGTTGCGGGGCCGGACGATCATTAGGGCACATCCCCACGGCCGCTTTGTGGGCTTGGGAGGTGGCCTTGCGCCTAGTCCATCGGTCATGGACACAAGCGCCACGGCGGGGACTATCGTGGACGCCCAACCAGCAAGGACCCCGCCATGGCCACCATCCACCGGATCCTCGCCGCCTCGATCGCCTGCGGCCTCGCTTCCACCGGCGCGCTCGCCGCCGGACAGCCTTCGGGCATCGACCTCAAGGGCATCGACCGGACGGTGCGGCCCGGCGACGATTTCGACGGTTACGCCAATGGCGCCTGGAAGAAGACCGCGGTCATCCCGGCGGATATGTCCAGTACCGGCGTCTTCCTGGATGTGTATCAGAAGGCCGAGAAGCGCAACGCGGACCTGATCAAGGCCGCCGGCGAGAACAAGGCGGCCCCGGGCAGCAACGAGCGCCTCATCGCCGACTACTACAAGGCCTACATGGACGACGCGGCCATCGAGAAGGCCGGGCTCAAACCGCTCGAACCGGCACTGGCGCGGATCGATGCGATCAAGGACAAGACCCAGCTCTCCACGGCCCTGGGCGCGCAGGTCCGCGCCGACGTGGATCCGATCAACGCGACCAACTTCGACACGGAGCACCTGCTCGGCCTGTTCGTCGCCCAGGGCCTCGAAGACCCCTCGAAGAACGTGCCCTACCTGTTGCAGGGCGGCCTGGGCATGCCCAATCGCGACTACTACCTGAAGAACGACAAGGACATGGTCGAGACGCGCGAGAAATACGCCGCCTACGTCCAGGCCCTGCTCGCGCAGGCGGGTACTCCCGACGCCGCCGGCAAGGCGAAGGCCATCGTCGACCTGGAAACGAAGATCGCCCAGGCACAGCTATCCCTCGTCGACAGCCAGGACATCCACAAGGCGAACAATCCGTGGCCGCGCACGAGCTTCGCGAGCAAGGCGCCGGGCATCGACTGGAACGCCTGGTTCAAGGCCGCCGGCCTGGACGACCAGCCCACCTTCATCGTCTGGCAGCCGGCCACCGTGACGAAATTCGCCGCCCTCGTCGCCAGCGAACCGCTGGACTCGTGGAAGGCCTGGCTGCGCTTCCACACCATCAACGAGAATTCGCGCGGCCTGCTGCCGAAGGCCTACGACGAACTTTCCTTCGGCTTCTACGGCAAGGTCCTGTCCGGGACGCCGAAGCAGCGCGACCGCTGGAAGCGCGGTGTCGGCCGCGTGAATAACGACCTGGGCGACGCGGTGGGCCAGATCTACGTGAAGCAGTACTTCCCGGCGTCCTCGCGCGCGGAAGTGCAGGACATGGTGAAGAACATCCTCAAGGCGTTCGACGCGCGCGTGGACACGATCGAGTGGATGTCCGCCGCCACGAAACAGAAGGCCAAGGCGAAGATCGCCACCATCAAGGTAGGCGTCGGCTATCCCGACACCTGGCGCGACTACTCGAAGCTGGACATCCGTCCCGACGACGCGCTCGGCAACCACGCGCGCGCCGAGCTCGCCGAGTACCACCACCAGGTCGCCAAGCTAGGCAAGCCGGTGGATCGCGACGAATGGTGGATGACGCCGCAGACCGTCAACGCGGTGAACCTGCCGCTGCAGAACGCGTTGAACTTCCCTGCCGCCATCCTCGAACCGCCATTCTTCGATCCGAAGGCCGACGCGGCCTCCAACTACGGCGCCATCGGCGCGACGATCGGGCACGAGATCAGCCACAGCTTCGACAACATGGGCGCGGAGTTCGACGCCCAGGGCCGGCTCGCCAACTGGTGGACCGCCGCCGACGAGAAGCACTTCAAGGAGGCCGGCCAGCGTCTGGTGGAGCAGTTCAACCAGTACGAGCCGCTGCCGGGCCTGCACATCAACGGCCAGCAGACCCTGGGCGAGAACATCGCGGACGTGTCCGGCCTGGCGATCGCCTACGCCGCATACAAGGAGAGCCTTGGCGGCAAGCCGGCGCCGGTGATCGACGGCCTGACCGGCGACCAACGCTTCTTCCTCGCCTTCGCGCAGTCCTGGCGCACCAAGACCCGCGATGCGGCGTTGCGCCAGCAGGTCATCGGTGACGGCCATGCGCCGGGTGAATTCCGCGCGCAGACAGTACGCAACCTCGATCCCTGGTACGACGCCTTCCAGCCGAAGCCCGGCCAGAAGCTTTACCTGGACCCGAAGCAGCGGGTGCGGATCTGGTGACCCCGTCGCCGGCGGCCGCGGACCCCCCCCACAACCCCCCCGGGCGAAAGACCC
>NZ_JBPGXU010000132.1:0-9802 GCF_056755675.1 Luteibacter sp. KNZ12-1A
GCAATCGGTGCCGCACCGCGCCGCCGGATCAGCGATCCGTGCCCAGCCGGGCCTTGAACGCCGCACGCATGTCGGCCGGCACGCCACCCTGTTCCAGCGCCTTGTCCAGTTGCGCGTAGCGCTTGCGGAACGCGGCGACTTCCTCGGCGAAGCGCTCCGGGTGGTAGTCGATCAGGAGGTCGGCTTGTGCGGCGAGCGAGACGTCATCGGGTACGCCGTTCACGTCCTGCCAATGCGCTTTCAGCCACGCCACCGCCTTGCGCACGTCACGCATCTGGCCTATCAAGCCATTGACGTCGGGTGCGTTCGCGGGCCACGTCACTTCGACCAGCTGTGCCTTGTCGTAACCGTGCTCGGGCAGGGTCACGTGCAGCGTGAGATCCTCGCCGGTGAGGCGCCAGGTACCGGGCTTCGCGTCGTCGGAGCGGCTGAGCGCCACGCCATCCACCGTGACACTCGCCGGCATCGCCGAGCCCACCACGTCCACGGACCACTGGCGCGACATGGGCATGCCCGCATAGCTACCGGCACGGGGTGCGATCTTCACGCGAAGGGCGTGCTTCGACCACTCGGACGAGAGCGCCGTGCGTGCGAACGCATTGCCACGGTAGGCCTCGTCGTCACCCGCGTCCTCGTATAGTTCCGCCTTGCCGTCGCCACCCGGGTAGACACGCAAGGTACGCGCGCCGCGGTCGTGGGCCACGCTCACCGTCGGATCGGTGTTGGTCGGGACGATGGCGCCCGCGCGCGCGAACACCGGCACCTCGTCCAGGCGATAGCGGCCGCCGAACGTGCGGCCGCCCTTCACGACGCCGCCATCGACGGTGTCGAACCAGTTCCCCGCCGGCAGCCACGTATCGTGCGTGGTGAAGCCGTCGACATCGCCGGCCGCGGTCACCGGCGAGACCAGCAGGTCGTCACCGAACATGTACTCGCCGCTCGCCTTATAGGCCTCGTCGTTGTCCGGCCACGCGTAGTACATCGGGCGCACCAGCGATATGCCCGTGTCGTACGCCTTGCGGCCCATGGTGTAGGTGTAAGGCAGGAACGTGTAGCGCGTAAGCACGGTATCGCGAAGTGCATCGAACTCCGTCGGCGCGAAGCGCCATGGCTCCTTCGTGAGATCGGGATTCTTGGTGGTATGGGTGCGCATGATCGGGCTCCATGCGCCGAACTGCATCCAGCGGATGTAGAGCTCCGGATCGATGCGGCGCGTGGCCGGATCGCTTTCGTCGCGGAAGGTATGACCACCGAGGTCGTGGCTCCAGTAGCCATACAGCACGTTCGATGCGGTGGCCGTGAAGCGCGGCTGGAACGCCAGCGAGCCCCACGAGATGATCGAATCGCCCGAGAAGCCCACCTGGTAACGATGGTTACCGAGGCCGCCCCAGCGGTGGTAGATCAAGGCGCGCTTGTCGCCCTGTTCCTGCATGTGGGTGAAGAACACATGATTGAGCCACCACGTGTTGGACAGGCCCGGCATCGCCTTCGATTCCTTCCACTGCTGCCAGTCCAGCCACCAGAAGCTCACGCCCAAGGCGTGCAGCGGATCGAGCACCGTGCTGAAGTACGCCGCCATGTACGTCGCATCGGCCGCCTCGAACGGCAGCGGCTTCGCCGGGTCGGCCTTCAACGCCGCCATGAAATCCTTATAGGCGTCTTCGTGGGGCAGGATGCCGGACGCCGGATGCAGGTTCAGCGTCGTCTTCAGCCCCTGCTCGCCAAGCCAGCGAAGCAGGCGGCCGGGTTCGGGGAACAGGCTGCGGTTCCACGTATAGCCCGTCCAGCCCATGCTCTGGCCGTTGATGTCCTTCTTCGGATGCACCCACGAAAGACCGTCGGTACGATGCCAGTCCATGTCGATCACGAGGACGTCGAGCGGAATACCATAACGGTTGAAGTGGGCGACGAGATCGCGCAGTTCGTCGTCGCTGTAGTTCCAGTAGCGCGACCACCAGTAACCGAAGGCATAGCGTGGCGGCAGCGGCTCGCGCCCCGCGACGAGGGCGAAGTCACCCAGCGCCGCGATGTAATCGTGGCCGTAACCGAAGAAGGTGTAGTCGATGCAGTCCCGGCAGGCGCGTCGATGCACCCAGGGCAGTTTCTCGTTGCCCAGCACGAAGCTGCCGGTATCGTCGACGAGATGCCAGCCATCGCGCGAGATCAGGCCATCGCCCAGGTCGAGCAACGAGTTGTCCGACGCGTGGCGCTCGCCATCCACCTGGTCGAGCGTGCGCGCGGTGCCGCCGAGGTTGGCGGTTTCCTTCAATCCGAGGTGCCAGTCGATGGCCGGCTTCGTCGTCTTCGACGCGATACCGAGGTTATCAGCCGTGAAGGCGCCCGAGCCTTCCTTGTAGCGCAGCGTGAGCACGTCCGTGCGAATGACCAGCCAACCCTTTTCATGATCGACCCTGGCCTTCACGTCCGGCGCGCTGCCGCGCGTAGCGAAAACCAGCGACGGCGCATCCTCGAACCGAGCGTTCGGCGAATACTCCATGCGGATAACGCGTGGCGTGAGCACCGTGAAGCGGGCTTGCCCGCTGACAACGGGCGCATCGGTGGCGTGCAGCGGCGCGGTGGCGGCACACGCGAACACCGCGAGCGCGACCAGGCGAGACATCTTCATGCGGGGCCTCCCCTTTTCAAGGAGGCCCGAACCTAGCATGAGATCGATTTAACCGGGTTAGCCATCCAGACCTGCGCGAGAATGGCCCTGATTCGACCGCAGATTTAACTGCAACTGAGTCGGCGCGGGGCGCCAATCCTCGGGGAAATAATGGTAAATATCCTTGTCGCCAAATAGGAACTCGACCTTATACACAGGGAAGATCTTTTCCATGTGGAAAGTCAGCGGCATCTCGATCTCACGCAAATGATCCTCGAGTTCACCCCCATTGATCTTCGGAACGTATCCCTTACCCAAGTCAACGATAAGCGACTTTCCATCCTCACTGAAGCGCACCGTCGGGCTGGAAATGATGCCTTGCCCATCCATTCGCTCCTGATTCGAGACGATGTCCTGTGCCATGCCAGTGAGCACCTCCTCGATTTCATCACGCTGGGCCAGCGTCAATGAAGATGGTGCAGGCAACTCGCTTGGGACAGTGCTTATGGTCGGAACGGCAAACGCCATTGGTGCAGCTGCCATGTTGGCGACAATGTTTGCGGTTATTGCGATTATCGCAAACGTGCTGGATCGGCCAGGCCGCCCGAATCGATCGATCATTCACTTTCTCCTTGATATGACGCTCCGCGGCCACCTATTGATGACCGTGCCACTCATGAGGCGATGGCGCGATTGCACTTGCCGTACGAAATTATCGGCGGGAGCAAGACTAGTGACGGAACAGTGGGCCTCGTGACAAGCCGACACGAAAACAGTGCGCGTTAACGGCAACTGCAACGAGTGCAATGACTTGCGTTGCGCATAAATCCAATTCGCCGACTCTCGAATGACACGCGCATCGGTTGGACGAATGCGGCAAAGCGAGAAAATCCTCACTTCAAGGAACTAGCCCGATGTCGGGATCATTCCCAACGGCCGGCGAGGGTAGTTGCCACGCTCACCCACGATCCGCGGCACGGCCCGAAGGGGAGTCGTCGGGTGCCGTTCTCAGAGCGATTCCGCAGGGAGGCGAAGGCCGGACGAGGACTTAGCGAAGAGAACGGCATGCGACGACTCCCCCGCCCCGAGGCGCCAAAGCCACCACGATGGCGAAGCCGAGAACCACGAGCGGTTGACACCAAGCCACCACCGGGCGAGGATCGACCCATGAACCGTCCGTCCGACCTCATTACGCTGATTAGCATCGCCATCGCATCGATGGTGGGTTGAATCACGCGCGCAAGGTGACCGACAACCCGCCCCCAGAGGCGGGTTTTTCATAACCGCCTCCGGCCCACCGCCCGACCGGAGACATGTTTCGATGCAAGCCCCCGCCCCAGACGCCGCCGACTACCTCCGCCGCATCCTCAACGCACGTGTCTACGACGTCGCGCGGCGTACGGAACTGCAGCACGCCACCGTGCTATCCGAGCAACTGGGCCACGACATCCTGCTCAAGCGCGAAGACACCCAGCCAGTGTCGTCGTTCAAGCTGCGCGGCGCGTACAACCGGATCAGCGGCCTTCCCGCCGACGTGCTGGCACGAGGGATCATCACCGCTTCGGCGGGGAATCACGCGCAAGGCGTCGCCTGGTCGGCGGCACAGCTCGGCGCGCCCGCGGTCATCGTCGTGCCGCAGACGGCCCCACGCGTCAAGGTGGACGCCACGCGCCGCTTCGGTGGCCCGACGGTCGAAGTCGTGGAGGCTGGCGAGTCGTACAACGAAGCGTTCGTGCACGCGCTGGCGCTCCAGCGCGACAGGGGCATGACCTTCATTCCCGCCTTCGACGATCCGGATGTGATCGCCGGGCAAGGCACCGTGGCCATGGAAATCCTCGGCCAGCACCAGGGCCACATCGACGCCATCTTCGTGCCCATCGGCGGTGGCAGCCTCGCCGCCGGCGTCGCCGCTTACGTGAAGGCCGTGCGACCGGACATCAGGGTCGTCGGCGTACAGACCCACGATTCCTGCGCGATGGCGCGGTCGATCGAGGCGGGCCATCGCGTCGAACTGCCGGAGGTCGGGCTGTTTTCCGATGGGACGGCCGTGAAGCTGGTCGGCGAGGAAACGTTCCGGTTGTGCAGGGATTACCTGGACGAGGTGATCCTCGTCGATACCGACGAGGTCTGCCTGGCCATCAAGGACATCTACAAGGACACGCGGCGCTTCGTCGAACCGGCGGGCGCCCTGGCCGTGGCCGGAGCGCGCCGATACGCCTCGCAAGCCGGGGCGCGGCGACTCACGCTGGTGGCGATCACCTCGGGCGCCAACCTCAACATCGATCGCATACGCTTCATCGCCGAACGCGCCGCGGTGGGCGAGTCGCGCGAGGCGATCTTCGCCGTCAGCATTCCCGAGGAGCGTGGCAGCTTCCTGCACTTCTGCGAACTGGTGGGCGAGCGCAACGTCACCGAGTTCAACTATCGCCTGGGAACGGACGACAAGGCACGGATCTTCGTGGGCTTGCAGATCGACGACAGGGCCGAGGAGGCGCCCCTGGCCGCGACCTTCGAGGCCGCCGGTTTCTCCGTCGTCAACCTGGGGGGCGACGAACTCGCGACCCAGCACATCCGCCACATGGTCGGCGGCCGCTCGACGGATGCGCAGGGCGAGCGGTTATTCCGCTTCGAATTCCCCGAGCGCCCCGGCGCGCTGATGCGCTTTCTCCGCTCGATGTCGCCGGAGTGGAACATCAGCCTGTTCCACTACCGGAACCAGGGCGCCGATTGCAGCTCCACCCTGGTGGGCATCCAGGCAGGCGCGGACGATGCCGCGCTGACGCGTTTCCTCGACCGGCTCGGCTACCCGTACCGCGAGGAAACCGCCAATCCCGCCTATCGCCTGTTTCTTCGGTGAGCGCCGGTCAGAGCACGTAGACGAAGAGGAACAGCGCCAGCCAGACCACGTCGACGAAATGCCAGTACCACGCGACCGCTTCGAAGCCGAAGTGGTCGTCCTTGGAGAAGTGACCCTTCGCGCAGCGCACCCAGATGATCGCCAGCATGATCGTGCCCAGGGTCACGTGCATGCCGTGGAACCCCGTGAGCATGAAGAACGTGGCGCCGTAGACGCCGCTGCCGAGGGTGAGGTTGAAGTGCTCGTAGGCTTCCGCGTATTCGTGGGCCTGGAACCAGAGGAACAGGCAGCCCAGCAGCACGGTGGCGCCGAGGCCGATCAGCAACGTCTTGCGGTGGCCCGCCTTCAGCGCGTGGTGCGCGATGGTGATGGTCACGCCGGACGACAACAGGATCAGCGTGTTGAGCAGGGGCAGGCCCCACGCCGGGATGGTCTGGAACGAGCCGCCGATCTTCTCCGGGCCACCGCCACCGCTGGCGCCCCACGCGGCTTCATAGCCCTGCCAGATGAACTGGTGGGTGAACACGCCGTGGCCTTCGCCGCCCAGCCAGGGCACCGCGAAGAGGCGCGCGTAGAACAGCGCGCCGAAGAAAGCACCGAAGAACATCACTTCCGAGAAGATGAACCACATCATGCCCATGCGGAACGAGCGGTCCACCTGGCCGTTGTAGTTGCCGGCCAGCGATTCGTTGATCACCGAACGGAACCAGCCGAAGAACATGCCCAGGATCATGGCGATGCCGACCCAGAACAGCGGCTTGCCGAAGCCGCCCTCGCCGGGCTGCGCGTTCAGCCAGTGCGCGGCACCGAACACGGTGACGAACATGGAAACCGCTGCCACGATCGGCCAGTAGCTCTTGCTCGGTACGAAATAGACGTCTTGTTGCTGGTGACCCATGGTGGTTTCCCGTGGATGTCGCTTGTTTTAGCCGGTCAGACCTTCAGCATCTGCACGATCGAGAGCAGGAACACCGCCACGGCGAAACCGCCCGCGATGAGTGCCGTGCGACGGGCGCGCTTGCGGCGCGCCCCGATCTCGATGTCCGTGGTGTCCTGCATCGATCAGTGTTCCGTGTTGCCGTGGGCGAGCTCGTCGTCGTGGATGACCGGCGGCACGTCGAAGGTATGGAACGGTGCCGGCGAAGGCACGGTCCACTCCAGGCCCTTGGCGCCTTCCCACGAGCGATCGGCGGCCTTCTTCTTGGAGAAGAACACGCAGTGGATGATCACGCCCAGGAAGATCAGCTGCGAGGCGCCGAACCAGAAGCCGCCGATCGAGCTGATCATGTTGAAGTTGGCGAAGGCCACGTTGTAGTCGGGAATGCGGCGAGGCATGCCGGCGAGGCCGAGGAAGTGCTGCGGGAAGAACAGCACGTTGACCGAGATCACGCTCGACCAGAAGTGGATCTTGCCCCAGGTCTCGCTGTACATGTTGCCCGACCACTTCGGAATCCAGTAGTACGCGGCGGCCATGATCGAGAACGCGGCGCCGGTCACCAGCACGTAGTGGAAGTGCGCCACGACGAAGTAGGTGTCGTGGTACTGGAAGTCCGCAGGAGCGAGGGCGAGCATGAGGCCCGAGAAACCGCCGATGGTGAACAGGATCACGAAGGCGATCGAGAACAGCATCGGCGTCTCGAAGGTCATCGAGCCGCCCCACATCGTGGAGACCCAGTTGAAGACCTTCACGCCCGTCGGCACCGCGATCAGCATCGTCGCGTACATGAAGAAGATCTCAGCGCCCATCGGCAGGCCCACGGCGAACATGTGGTGCGCCCAGACGATGAACGAGAGGAAGGCGATGGAGGCGATGGCGAACACCATCGCGCGATAACCGAAGATCGGCTTGCGGGCGAAGGTGGGGATGATCTCCGAGATGATCCCGAACGCGGGCAGGATCATGATGTAGACCTCGGGATGCCCGAAGAACCAGAAGATGTGCTGGAACAGCACCGGATCGCCGCCACCGGCGGCATTGAAGAAGTTGGTGTGGAAATACTTGTCGGTCAGCAACATCGTGACCGCGCCCGCCAGCACCGGCATCACCGCGATCAACAGGAATGCCGTGATGAGCCAGCTCCACACGAACACGGGCATCTTCAGCAGGTCCATGCCCGGGGCGCGCATGTTGAGGATGGTCGCGATGATGTTGATCGCACCCATGATCGAGCTGATGCCCATGAGGTGGACGGCGAAGATCGTGTACGCGATGGACTCACCCTGCAACGACAGCGGCGGATACATCGTCCAGCCGCCGGCGGGACCGCCGCCCGGCATGAACAGCGTCGACAGCAACAGGATGAACGCGAACGGCATGATCCAGAAGGACAGGTTGTTCATGCGCGGCAGCGCCATGTCGGGCGCGCCGACCATGAGCGGGATCATCCAGTTCGCCAGGCCCACGAACGAGGGCATGATCGCGCCGAAGATCATCACCAGCGCGTGCATCGTCGTCATTTCATTGAAGAAATACGGCTGCACGAGCTGCATGCCCGGCTTGAACAGTTCCGCGCGGATAACCATCGCGAAAGCGCCGCCGATGAAGAACATCGTCAGCGAGAAGATCAGGTACAGCGTACCGATGTCCTTGTGGTTCGTGGACATCACCCATCGCTGGAAGAACCCCTTCGGGGCCCCATGGTGATCGTGGTGGTCGTGGGTGGCTGCGTGCGCCATGGCCTTGCACCTCTACCTTAAAACGTAAGCGGGTTAACCCTGGGGGGCCGGGGCGGGAGCGTTCTGGGCGGTCTGCGCGGCCTTGCGTACCTTGGCCTCGTCTTCCTGCGTCGCCAGCCACTGTTCGAATTCGGCCTTGGGTACGGCCCTGACCACGATCGGCATGAAGCCGTGGTCCTGGCCGCAGAGCTCGGCGCACTGGCCGCGGTAGACACCCGGCTCCTTGATCTTGGTCCAGGCCGCGTTGGCGATGCCCGGGATCGCGTCCATCTTCCAGCCCAGCGCCGGCACCCACCAGGAGTGGATGACGTCGCCGCCGACGATGATGAAGCGGATCTTGGTGCCGACCGGGACCACGAGGGGCTTGTCCACGTCCAGCAGGTAGGTCTGGTAGCCGTCGACCTGGATTTTGTCCGGATCGAGGTTGGACTTGAGCTGGCGGGTACGGTCGGAGGTTTCTTCCAGCTTCGACATGAAGCCGACCTGGTCGACGCCCTTGCCCTTGTAGTCCACGTAGTCGTAGCGCCACTTCCACTGGTAACCGGTGACCTTGATGGTCATCTCGGAATTCGTGGTGTCGGCGAACGAGGTGAGGCCACCGGTGGCCAGGTGGGCCAGGAAGATCAGGATGATGACCGGGACGACGGTCCAGACCACTTCGAGCTTGGTGCTGTGCGACCACTTCTCGGCCACGGCGCCGCGCGACTTACGGAAGCGGAACATGGCCACGAACATGGCGCCGAAGACGACGATGCCGATGACCACGCAGACCCACAGGGCCACCATGTGCATGGCGTAGGGCGACCACTCCGCGGCGCCCTTGGTCATGTTCAGCTGGTTCGGTTCCGGGTTGGCCCAGGCCGTCCCTCCGAACAGCGCGAAGGCGCCCGCCGCCCACGCCGATACCGATCGTCCGATGCCGCCAGATGTCATGTCTTGCACCTTTGTTGAACCTACCTGCGCCTCTGGCCGGAAACTTCGGACAGCAGCACCATGAGTTTCCTTGACGCTTCGACCCTTTCCTCTTCCCCAAGGAAGGCGCCGATTTCCAGCTCGTTGCCGTGCGACGTGAGCAACAGACGCTTTCGCCCGTCCCCCGGTGCCAGCCCTACCTTCAACCAGTACGTCTGGAACCGGACCGTCCGGTGTCCCGGCACGGCACGAACCTCCAGCGTATCCGGCCCTATCGCGATACGTTCACCCCTGTCGCCGGCCCGCCAGGCCGCGCCAAGCGCGAACCCCACGACGAAGGCCTCCACCAGGGCGAACACGGGAGCGAATACATTCCCCTGCCACGCACCGAGCGACGCCGTCGCCAGGGCCAACACCGCCAGGCCGATGATCAGTCGACGCAGACCGCGCTTGTCCAACGCACGGTTGGGCCGGAGCCACAACACGCGCGGCTGACCCGCGACGGTCGGTCGAAGCACGATCATGGGGACCCGGCGTGCCTGGAACGTTGGGATGATAGGGCGGTATGGATGCCCCGGACAAGTTGCCGCATCTTGAAGGGCACGGCGCCAGCGGAACAAATGGCCCGGCAAAGCCGGTGGGAGCCGAGGTAGGAAGCGCGCTGGCGCTCGATCAGCTCGTGGTGGGAAGCGCGCTGGCGCCGTGCCCTTCAAGATGCGGCAACTTGTCCGGGGCATCCATACCGCCCTATC
>NZ_JBPGXU010000133.1:0-9547 GCF_056755675.1 Luteibacter sp. KNZ12-1A
GGCGAACCGGGGCCTCTTCCATGTCGTGCGTCAGAGCGTGTACGCACCCAGGACGCTTACGCCCGAGTACGCCTTGACTCCCTTCACGGTCAGCGTCCATGTGCCGGCCGCCGGCTTGCCGGCAGTGAACGGTTCGCTGTTGCCCGGACGGTTCGGCTGGTCCTTCACCTTGCCGCTCGGATCGGTCACCGAGATCGACACGTCACCCGAGCCACCGAAGGTGCGCAGGGTCAGCGTCTTCGCGTTGGCCGGCACCGTCAGGAGGTAGACGGTGCTCGCACCGGCCGCACCCTTCTGGTTGCCCAGCGCGGTGTTGTTGCTCAGCACGATGCCCGGAGGCGCCGGCGGCGGACCCCATGCGTCGTACTGCGACTGCGTCTCCGCATCGGACAGGCATGCGTTGAGGCTGGTGGCCTGGCCGGCCGTGATGAGGCCATCGGTGGCGAGCTGGCCGGCATAGGCATGCACGGCTGTGCGGTAGTCACCGACACTCGCGGCGGCACCGGCGAGGATCTGCGCATTGGCGATCACGTTGGCGCCGATGATCACGCCGCCCGGCACGAGGGTCGGGATGCCGGTATCGCAGGTGAGCAGCTTCTGCGACGTGCGGTTGAGGCCCCAGCCGATGTCCTGGAACAGCGCGGGCGTCAGGTCGACGTCGATCTGGCCGACGAGATCCTGGCTGATCGCGTATTCCATGATCGCGTTCGGGGTCAGGCGCGTGTCGTAGTGCGAGAACGACGAACCCTGGGCGAGCACGGTCGGCGCATACAGCTGGACGTTGCCCTGTGCATCGGTGCCGGCGAGACCGGTGCCCGTGCCCACGGCGCCGGTCAGGCCGGTGAGGTTCGCCTTCAGCTTGTTGCCGTCGACCTGGCTCACCGCGATCACCGGGATGTTCACCGGCGAGGCGGGCGTGCCTCCCGGCGTGATGGCGCCGGCCTGGTTGTTGGCGATGAGCACGGCGGATGCGCCGGCCGCCTGCGCGTTGAGCGTCTTCACGGTGAAGTCGCAGGTACCGCGGTCGATCAACGCGATCTTGCCCGCGATCGCCGAGCCGTTGGTGATCGCCGCGCAACCGTCGGCCGGCGAGGCCTGGACCACGCTGCCGGTGAAGTTGGACGAGGTCGCCGTCGGGCCGAACGCGGCCTGCGAATAACCGTAGTCGCCCGCCGCCGCGGCCGGTGCCGTCACGCGGAAGACATTCGGCGTCCCGAGAGCCAGCGGCGCCTCCGCCTTCACGGTGGCGCCGGTGAACACGAGCTTGCCGTCGTCCAGTGCCGCCGTGACGCGCTGCGCCGGCGTGAGGTCGTACCACTTCTTCATCTGCGTGTCGTTGAAGACGAAGGTGGAATAGATGTCAGGACGCGCCACGCCGTCATCGCCGACGTACGGCGAACCGGTGGTCAGGCTGTTGAAGCCGGAGAAGCCCAGGCCGTGGGCCATTTCGTGGAGCACGACGTTGAGGAAGTTGATCGAGCCCGCCGGCGTCTTGCCATCCAGGCCGAAGTACCAGCGCGAACCCTCCAGGCAACCCGGCGTTCCGAGTGCACCGTTGAACTGGCTCTGGATATCGGCTTCGCCCGGCACGCCGTCTTCGTGGGTCAGGGCATCGAACAGCGCCGAGTGGTACCAGGTGTTGCGCACGGCGCCAGGCGGCAACGTGCTGGCGTCGTCGAAATAGAAGATATACGTGGTGCCGGAGGAACCGAGCACGCCCGAGGTGGCATCGCACGACAGCGGCTCGAAGGTCGCGTTGTTCACGATCGTGACGTCGCTCTGCAACACGGCGCCCCAGATATCGGCGGCGAACTGGTAGACGTTCAGCGCCTGCTTGCCGACCGTGGTGCCGGGATTGCCACCGACCGGTGCGGCTGGCGTCGGGTCGTCGAGACCCTGGCCGGTGCCGACGTCCTGGTTGACGATCTTGATCTCGGCGGCCTGGGCACCGACCGTGGCGAACAGGCCGGCGGCGGCGAGCGCGGTGAAGAGGAGAGTGCGGCGGATCATCGGGTCACCTCCGGCGCCTTCGGCGCGGCCTGCACGCCATGGTCGTCGTGGTGCACGCTGAGCGTTCCGTCGGGCGCGCGTTCGGCCACGACGCTGCTCATCAGTTCCTGCGGCACGCGCACGGCCTTGGCGCGGACGCCGTTGCCGAGGCTCACCGTGCGGAACGTGGATTTCGCATCGGCCGCGGTGCGCGGCTGCGCCGACAGCGAGGCGGCCCGGCTGGAACGGACCTGGAAAGCCTTCGAAAGCGCCGCGCGCTCGGCCGCCGTCGGCTCGCGGAGGCGGCCGGTCGAAGGATCGATAGCGACCTGGACGCCCTGGACCATGACGGTCTGGGGCTGGGTCGCATGTGGCGTATCGGCGGCATGTGCCGCCCCCGCCACCGTGAAGATGCCCGTCAGCACGAGACCCAAGGCCTGTGCCAGTGATCGTGAAGTCATTACCCATACCTCCCTAGTGCGGCGCCGGGACCCCTCCCTGCACGCCCACCGGCGAAGACCCCCTCGCCGGCGTAAACACTCGAGGATTCGACGTTCCCCTCAACGCCAATCCCTGCCCGCCGGCGCGCACGCGCCAGCGGTGACGATTCATGACGTGGTGATGCCCCGGTGCATGGACTTGCCGCGGCGACATGGTGCGATCGAACGATTTACCATCTGCACTACCCCTTACCCTTGGTACTGCTGGCGGACGGCCGGTTGCCGGTCGTCATCCCTTTTGATGTCCTGGCGGACGTCCCCTGCGAAAAGGTCGAATAGATCCTTCTTGCGCCCTCCGGCGCGTCGTCTTATTGACGGCGGTCGTTGGAACGTAGCAGCAGGAAAATGCGAACGTCAATCGTTTGACGCAAATTTCCGTGCCCTCCAAACATACGTGCGGGAAACCCCGCGCAAACGATGATCAAACGTCTGGATAGGTTTTCAATTCATAGCCTTGCGTGACAATAACGTCCTGTTACATCTCTACAACAATGGTCTCAAAGCGAAAAAAATCATGGACTTGATCGATATCGGCGCCAACCTGACCCACGATTCCTTTCGTCAAGATCTTGACGCCGTACTGACCCGTGCGACGGCCCACGGCGTGGGGAAGATGGTCGTCACCGGCGCTTCACGTGAAGGCAGCACGCACGCCCTCGAACTCGCCCGCGCCCACGCCGGACGCCTCTACGCGACCGCCGGGGTGCATCCTCATCACGCGATCGACTACGACGAGGAAACCCATGCGCTGTTGCGCCGGCTCGCGAATGAGCCGGAAGTTCGCGCGGTCGGTGAAACCGGGCTGGACTACAACCGCAATTATTCGCCGAGGGACGTCCAGCGGGAGGTGTTCGAACGTCAACTGGAGATTGCCGTCGAGGTGGGGAAGCCCTTGTTCCTTCACCAGCGCGACGCCCACCACGATTTCCTCGCCATCCTGAAGCGATATCGCGATCGCGTCCCCGCGGCCGTGGTGCATTGCTTCACCGATACCGGCGAAGCACTGCGCGACTATCTCGACCTGGACTGCCACATCGGCATCACCGGCTGGATCTGCGACGAGCGCCGGGGCGCGCACCTGCGCGAGCTGGTGAAGATGATTCCCGCAGACCGGCTCATGCTGGAAACCGACGCGCCCTACCTGCTCCCGCGCACGATCCGCCCGATGCCGAAGGATCGTCGCAACGAGCCGATGTACCTGGCACACATCCGCGACGAGGTGGCGAGGGATCGTGGCGAGACGCGAGAGGCATTGACCGAGGCAAGCGTGCGCACGACGGAAGCCTTCTTCCACCTCGCCACCTGACCGCTCGCCCCCCGAAGCAGTACGCCGCGTATCCAACCATCTGGACGGATCGTCAGCCCGAATGCAACCCCGTCAACGCCGCTTCGGCGAGATCCACCTCGCGCAACAATGTCTGCAAGGTTTCATCGTTGATCTCGTGGCTGCGGCGTAGCGCATACAGCTCGCGCCGCTCCGCACGTAATGCGGCCAGCCGCATCACGCGTTCCGTGCCTGCCTCGGCGCGCGCCTTCTCCGGCACGTCGCCTTCCTCACCCGCGGCCTCGAGCCGTTGCTGGTAATCCGCCATGACGCGAGCGGCGACGCGCGAGGCCAGTGCCACGGCATTCTCGTCGCCACCGGCCTCCACGCGCTGCTGTTCACCCGCGATGCCGCGCAACGCCGCTTCCGCGGCCAGTGCCCGCGCCTTGCGCTCCTCGCGCACGCGCGGATCTTCGCCGGGAATCTTCAATCCCTTCACGGACAGCGGCAGGCCGATCGCACCGAACAGCAGCGTGCAAAGGATGACGCCGGTGGCGAGGAGGATCATCAGGTCGCGCACGGGGAACGGCACGCCACCGCTTTTCATCAGCGGCAACGAAAGCACGCCGGCCATGGTGATGGCCCCACGCACGCCCGCCAATGCCGTGGTCCAGACCAGTCGCGTACCGACTTTCGGACGTTTCTCACCGCGATGCAGCGCACGCATCAGCATGAAGCGCAACGACACCCACACCCAGATGAAACGCAACACGACGAGCGCCAGGGTGATGGCGACCACGTACGCAGGCAGGTGCCACATCGCCCCACCACCCGCCTGGACAAGGTCGTTCTTCGCGCCGTCGACGATGCCTGGCAACTGCAGGCCGAGCAGGAGGAAGATCAGGCCGTTGAAGGTGAATTCCACCATCGACCATACCGCGCCGTTCTGCATGCGCGTCGCGACATAGCCGCCCTTGAGCACATCGGTGTAGTTCATGGTCATGCCCGCGGCGACGGCGGCGAGGATTCCCGATACTTCGAAATGTTCCGCGAGCAAATAAGCGGCAAAGGGAAGCAGGAGCAACAGGGCCACCTGGCTCGCCGGATCGACCTCGTCGCTCCACCGCACGAGGCGCCGGCGGAAAATGCCGAACACGTAGCCGACAAAGGCACCGGCGGCCACGCCGCCTAGTGCCATCACGGCGAAATCGCCCGCCGCCGCCGCGAGCGAGAACCGGCCCGTGAGCTCCGCCGCTATCGCGAACTGCAACACCACGAGGCCTGAAGCATCGTTGAGCAACGCCTCGCCAGAAAGGATGTGCATCAGGCGTGGCGGTATCGTCGAATCGCCGGTGATCGATGTCACCGCCACCGCATCCGTCGGCGACAAGACCGCCGCGAGGGCGAATGCCACCGCGAGCGGCACGGTGGGAATCATCCAGTGCACGAAATAACCGATGCCGAGGATGGTGAAGAACACCAATCCGATGGCGAGCGCGAGGATCGGACCGCGCAACAGGAACAGTTCGCGCTTCGGGATTCGCCAGCCATCGGCGAACAGCAACGGCGGAATGAAGAGCAGGAAGAACAGTTCGTGGTCGAATTCCACGTGCATGCCGAATGGCCGCGCCAGCAGGGCCCCCAAGGCGATCTGCAACAGTGGCAATGGCAACTTCACCGGCAAGACGCGGACAACCGCGCCGGAAAGGGCGACGACCAGGAGAAGCAAGAGGATGGTGATGACGAGATCCATCGCGCGACGCTATCCGGGGCGGCGCGGATAGGCAACCGATGCGACGTCGAAGGGTGGCGAAAAGGCAATAAACGGGTGGATCGAAACTCCGTCGTGGAGAACGCCCTGGTGGGAGCCGACCCTGTCGGCGATCCCGCGGCAGCGGGCCAGGTTGCGACGGGCCCCACCGCTGACAGGGTCGGCTCCCACCAGGGTTCTCCCCAGACGATGGTGAAACCGCAGCGCAAAGCGCCGTCCCATCTTTCTCGATTCTTTGTGCTCTCCCCCCCGGACTTCCGTGAAGAACTCTTTTCATTCCTTGACTGCTTTATGTCTCCGGAAAGCAGCGAAAATTCTTCGTTCCGCATGAAAACTTTTTCATCTTCGCCTTAACGCACCGCGCATCTTCCTGCGTCAGCCATGCGGACAACCGCATTCCTCCGCCACGTCGGCCTTGCGATCCGGGCATCCGGCCCTTGCGCCCACCGCGTGCACAAGAGGGACAAGAACTTTCGTTCATGCAACTCGCATTGAGTGCCGATGTCGGCCGGGCGTAGTTTGCGCTCGCTTGTTGCAGTTTCGTTAACGGCAATACGCGGCGCATCGATGCGGAGGAGATCGACGCCATACAGGGGCCCGGACGGCCATCACGTGAACCACTCCGTTCCGTTCGTCGAGGGATGACGGGACGACTTGAAGCATTTGGCCAATGGCCGGGGAGATCACCATGGATTCGCGTTACTCAATGGAGCGCACCAGGCGGCGCTCGTTATCGTTCGCCATCGCGCTCGGCCTCGGCCTGGTCGCCACGGGCAGCTTTGCGCAGAGCACGGTCGGCGCCGTCTACGGCACCGCCGATGCCGGGGCGCAGGTCACCGCCACCAATACGGGAAGCGGGCTGAGCCGTTCCGCCACCGTCGGTGGCGATGGCCGCTTCAACATTTCTTCGTTGCCTCCGGGCGACTACAAGATCACTTCCACCAAGGGTGGCCAGAGTTCCACGCGCGACATCCAGATCGTCGCCGGCCAGGGCTTCAACCTGAACCTCGCCGCCGGCAATGCGGCCGGCGCGGCCAATGCGAATGCGCAGGACCTGACGACCGTGTCGGTGACGGCGAACGCGCTGCCGCCGATCGACATCACCTCGAGCCAGACCAACACGGTCATGACCTCGGAACAGATCAAGCAGCTGCCGCTGGCGCGCAACCAGACCGCCGTGGCCCTGCTCGCACCCGGCGCGACCAAGGGCGACAGCGCCTTCGGCAACCTGGCCTCCTTCGGCGGCGCGTCCGTCGCCGAAAACAGCTACTACGTGAACGGCTTCAACGTCACCAACTTCTTCCAGAGCCTCACCTATTCGCAGGTTCCGTTCGAGGCGATCGACCAGGAGGAAATCCAGGACGGCGGCTACGGTGCCGAGTATGGCAATTCCACCGGCGGCGTGATCTCGGTGAACACCAAGCGCGGCACGAACGAATGGAAGGGCGGCGTCGATTTCACCTGGGACCCTTACCAGTTCCAGGCCAAGCAGCCCAACATCTACTTGCAGAACGGCAGCCTACTGCAGAACAACCGGCACAACAGCAACTACGTGGTCGGCAACAACAACACCGGCAACGCCACCGACTTCGGCCAGCGCTGGAACGCGTGGCTGGGCGGTCCGCTGATCAAGGACAAGTTGTTCATGTTCGCCCTCGTCGGCGGCACGCGCACGGCCGACGAGCATTACGGGGATTCCTCGGGTAGTGGCAACTTCAACAAGACCACGATCAAGGACCCGCGCTACCTGGTCAAGCTGGACTGGAACATCAACGAGAGCAACATCCTCGAATACACCGGATTCAGTGACAGCAGCACGCAGCAGCAGAGCATCTACGGATACAGCTACGACGCCGACGGCCAACCGCATCGGGGCGACTACCTCGGCCAGGTCTACGACAAGACCGGCGGCATGAACAACATCCTGAAGTACACCAGCTACATCACCGACGATTTCACGATATCGGCGCAGTACGGCAAGAGCACCAACCGGCGCGACGAACGCGCCACCACGGCCGATGGCACGCTGGAAGAATACGACGGCAACATCTTCAACGCGGCCAATTCGCCCGGCTGCCCCCTGATCGTCGACAACCGCATTCCGGTCAGCAACGGCGGGACCGCCGCCCCGCACTGCTCGTTCACCAGCGGGTTCCTCAACACGCCCGACGGCGAAGACAAGCGTAACGCCGGCCGCATCGACTTCGAGTACCACCTCGGCGACCATGAGTTGAAGGCCGGTTGGGCGCGCGACCACTTCACCACCGACACCGGTACCGCCTACGAGGGCGGCAGCCGCTGGACGTACATCTCCCAGCCGGAAGCCATCCTCGGCCACGCACCCGGCCTCGATCCGGCGGACAGCGTCGTCGAACAGACCGTGTTCGCCACCGGCGCGAAGGTGGGCATCACGCAGAAGTCGTACTACCTGCAGGACAACTGGCACATCACCGACAACTTCGTCGCCCGCATCGGCGTGCGCAACGACGGCTTCGAGAACACCAACAGCCTCGGCCAGACCTATGTGAAGCAGGTGCACAGCTGGCAGCCGCGCCTTGGCTTCTCGTGGGACGTGCATGGCGATTCGACGCTGAAGATCTATGGAAGCGCCGGCGATTATTCGCTGCCGCTGGACGGCAACGTGGCCCTGCGCGGCTCATCGGCCTCGCTGTACCAGAACCAGTACTTCAGCTACACGGGCATCGATCCGGTGACCGGCGCACCCACCGGTCTCGGCGCCTTGCCCGCGGCGTATGCGGCGGCCTTCCCGTCGCGCACCGGCATCATCTACTCGAACGGCGAAGCCGGCGTGGTTCCGAATCCGGGTGCCGTCGCCACCAAGGACCTGAAGCCGTTCAAGCAGCGTGAGTTCATCCTGGGCGCGCAGCAGCAGGTCGCCGACTGGACCTTCGGTGCCAAGGCCATCTACCGCAAGGTGCTGACCGGCATCGACGACTCCTGTGACTTCCGTCCGATCGCCAAGGCGGCCAACGCGCAGTACGGGCTCAACCTCGACACCACGAGCCTGACCCCCGCCGACGCCAACGTCCCCGGTTGTTACATCTTCAATCCGGGCAGCTCGGTGACACTGCGTACGCCGGTGGATGCCACCGGCACGCTCTACGACATCCACCTTCCGGGCGTGGACGTGGGTGAGCCCAAGTACAAGCGCTCCTATCTCGCGTTGCAGTTGACCGCCGAGCGCAACTTCGACAACACCTGGTACCTGAAGACGTCGTATGTCTTCTCGCATACGCGGGGCAATGCCGAAGGTGGCGTCGATTCCAGCAACGGCCAGGCCGATACCGGCACGACCGAGTTGTTCGACTATCCGGAGATCATGGCCGGTTCGAACGGCTACCTGCCGAACGATCGCAAGCACACGTTCAAGATCTACGGCGCGTGGCAAATCAACGACGAGTGGCTCGTGGGCGCCAACGGCGTGTTCCAAACCGGCCGCCCGGAGAACTGCTACGGCCTGAACCCGATCGACTCGCAGGTGGTCGGCGGCTACGGCTCGGGCGCGTACCTCTACTGCGACGGCATGGTGGTCCAGCGCGGCTCGGTCGGCCGCACGCCGAGCTACTGGAACATCGACCTGAACGCTTCGTACAAGCCGGTGTGGGCGAAGGGCGTCACCCTTTCGGCGAACGTCTTCAACGTCTTCAACAAGCAACACACGACGTCGATCAACGAAGTGGGCGAGGACGACAGCGGCAATTCACTCTCCGGAAGCACGTACAAGATCCCCACCAGCTTCCAGCAGCCGCGCTACGTGCAGCTGTCCGCCGAGTACGACTTCTCGCTCTGACGCTCCACCACAAGAAGACAACGGCGCGCGCCCCTGGCGCGCGACCGATGCAACCTCCCCAGATCGCCGCCCGCTCCCACGGGCGGCTTTTTTTATGGCGTCGATGGAAGGCTTTGAGGGAAGCAGGCCCTGGTGGGAGCTGGCCCAGGTAGGAACCGGCCCAGGTAGGAACCGGCCCAGGTAGGAACCGGCCCTGTCTCTTATACACATCT
>NZ_JBPGXU010000134.1:0-9570 GCF_056755675.1 Luteibacter sp. KNZ12-1A
CCGATCACGCACCGATAGGCTCGATAGAACCGCGACTCGTGCGGGCTATCCACCTGCTCGTCCACGTGCACACGGGCAAAGAGAAGCACAACAAGGGCGTCAGCCAGCGCGGCCGAGGTGCGCTTCACGCCCACGGGTGCCTTGGATCACTACGCGCCCAAGGACGAAGCCGAAGCGCGTGTCACGGAGAAGACCCTCGGCGGCGAACCGTTTCCGCGCGCTTTCCACGCCATCGTTTATGGGAAGGTCGTGGGGGGCACGCTCAACCGCGGGACCCACAGCTTCAAGTGGTCCCGGCGCGAGTGACCTTGACCACGTTGTCGCTTGGCGGATCCGCCGAGCCGGTGTTCACCGCCACGGTGCCGTGAATCATTGCCCTCGGCGCACTGGAACAGCCCATGCTTCTTTTAAGGAACCGCACATGATGACGCTACTGGGACTGCTTGCCGGCGGCAGCGCGCTGGTCCTGGCGCTGCGCCGCCGATCACCGCGATCGCCCGTCGCCCGAGCGGCACACCCCATGCGGCCGCCAGCGCGCCGGCCCGAGGCAGAAGAGGTTTTTCCCGGCTTGAAATTTGTAATGGCGGAACAGGCGACGACGGGCGCGCCTGAGTAGGCACAGGCGCTCTGCATCCGCCGCCTTGAGCTGCTCGCAGGAAATCGCGACGCGCATTGCATTGAAAGAGCCCGTGACGGTGTGTTGAACTTGGCTCCTCCCAACGGATGCGGCAGGTGGTCAGTGCGTCGTGCTTCAAACCGATGCCGCGTCAGCTTTAGTGCGATCGTGCTGATGACATCGTCAGGGCCGGGCGTTGGAGCCGATAGCGTGCGCCCGCCCGGCGCCTATGTTGCCGAGATCAACACGGCGCTGACGAAGGCGGATATCAACACGCTGCATCGTCTGGCCGAGCATGGCGACCCCATTGAACGCATCCTTACTCCAATGGCGATCGAGCGCATCCGCTTCGACCTGGATGCCTCCAACGCCCATGCGCGTGCCTGCGAGCAAGCACTTCACGACAGCGAGCCTGAGTTGGCGTTCTACTGCGCCCGGTTCGTGCCGAGCAATGCAAGGCTGGCAGGCGAATCCACGGCCGCGGCGCGCCAGGAGTTGGCCATTGTTCAACGCTACCAGGGCCAGTTGCCCGCGCGTCTGCTGGGAAATTTCGACGCCAGGCAAGCTCCGGCCCTCGCCTCGCTGCCCGAAACGGTGGTTACGTCGTCCCAACAGTCGTGGGCCGTGCCCATCCACACCGACGCCTCGCGCGCCTACACGGCCGATGTCACGGTCAATGGAAAATCGGCAACCCTCAAAGTGGATACTGGTGCGCCCACCATCCTGGGCGCGGCGACGGCAGCACGGTTGGGGGTCCGTATCGTTCTGGCCAAAGACGGCAGTATTCGTGGTGCCATGGGGCACGAATCGATCAAGCAACTGGGTGTCCTCGATTCCCTTTCACTCGGCGGAACGACCATTCAGCACCTTCCCATCGCCGTGATTCCCGAAGAGCACAATGCGCTCGGCATGGATGCGCTCAGACTTCTTGGCACGTTTGAACTCACCTCCGACCGGCTGATCGTTTTCGGTCAAGGATCCCGACCGCCCACTTGCGTCCAACCCATCCGCCTGAGTTCCACATTTGCGGGATCGACGCCTGCCGTGGTGCTCGACCTGATGGTGGATGGCACGCCTCACCCGGCGCTGATGGACACGGGAAGCGACTTCTATATCACCGGAATCGACCACGCCAGCCCGCCGGAGCCACCAACCCGTGGTCTGGCCATCAAGGATGTGAACGCGAGTGGGAGCCAGGCCGGCTATTCGCTTAGGACGGCGACTGTCCAACTCGGCGACAACAAGCTTCGCCTCACCTTCCCGGAACTCAGCGGCGTCGCTGTGCCGTACGACTTCATCCTCGGCAATGCTTCCCTGCGAGACTCCCGCTTCTTCGTCGACTTCAATCGCCGCACCGGTTGCGTGTTGTCCAAAGACCAGCACGACGCCGACATTCACTGACCCAGTCCAACCACCTCCCCCTGGTGCCCTTCATGCACGTCGATAATGCCTCGAAAACCGTGTTCTTCCACAACCCCAAGACTGGAGGCCGTTCCATCGTCGTCGGATTCGATCTGCCGGATGACACCCGACTGAAATTGGTGCACTTTGGTCCGCGCGAGGCCAGACGCTGTATCTTCCAGGACTCATGGGATGAGTTCTTCACCTTCTGCTTCGTCCGAAATCCCTGGGACCGTCTCGTCTCACTGTATGAGTATCACCGCAGCGTGCAGTACGGCATCTTCCAGAAGATGAACGTCTCGCACACTCTCGCTCGCCAGTACGACTTCGACGAGTGGGTGGCGATCAACCAGGCCAAATTACGGCAATCCAACTGGTTTGGTTTGCCGCAAGCGCACTGGATGGACGACGTCACCAAGGTTTACCGGTTCGAGGCCTTTCCAGAGGCCTTTGAAGAAATTGCCGATCGTATGAAGAGGAACGTGCCGGTGCCGCACCTCAATCGATCGCATCGCAAGCCATACCAGGATTACTACAGAAACCCGGAAAGCATTGAGGTGGTGCGGCGCATCGATCACCACGTGATCGATCGCTTCGGCTATGAGTTCTAGCGTGAGCGCCAGGCCTCAACGCCGGGCCAGAAGGGAATGCCGTACGCTTCGACATGCAGTGGCTTTTCGAACCACGGCGTGATGCGCCGAAATGCGCTTCGCCGGGAAGGGCCTGCGCCCAGCCTGCGCTCCAGGCCCCCAAGAAGATCGGCATAAGGCCGGCTCTCATGAACGATTCCGTTCACCCGTCGACGGTACATGAGTGGATGAGGCGCCGACTCGGTCGGTACATGGCCACTTCCGGTGGCCGGTGATTCGATAGCGGCCAGGATGTCGTCAAGCTCGAAACCGGCGCCGCCCAAGTCCAGCACATACTGCCGCGATAGCCGCAGGACCGCGCCGGCCTTTGCGACCAGCTGGGACCATAGCGTCCACAAGGGCTCCGGATCGCCCTCGCGGGCCAGGAGTTGCGAGCGAGCCAATGGTTTTCGCCAGCGCACCATTAAATACATGACCGCCGCACTCAACGCCAACGACTGCGTCCGGCGCAGCACATAGGCCGCCACGATCGCTCGGGCAAGCCGCCCGTTACCATCCTTCAACGGGTGGACGCTGGTCCATTGCAAATGAAGCATGCAGAGCACCCGCGCATCCGCATCTTGTTCGCCGTTGAAGCATTCGATGAAGTCTTCCGCGAGGCGCTCGTAGTAACGAGGCTCCGGGCAGATCCACGAGGACTCATGGAGCGAATGTCCCCATCCGATCCAAACCAACCCATGCCGCGGCAAAGTGGCCGATAAACCTAGCTTCCTTAGCGCCTGCTGCAGGACGTTAGCATCAAGCCCCTTCGCGAGCCACTCCACGGTGTCGAGAACACGGTGCCCCGTGTCCCGCACCGACGACAGTCGCTCCGGGCCGCAGTACCACGCCACCTCTCCGGCGTTGCGGGGCCGCGGAAGGCGCTCAGCGGCCGAAGCGAAAAGCAGGCCCCGGGAAAGCGAGAGCGCAACGGGCTGGGCCAGCGAGATATCCGTTCGAATGGCCCCCAGCGACGGCACGCCCGGCGCCCAGTCCGCCAGTGCGGAGGGCACAAAATAACGTTGCGCTCCCCGGCCTATCGACAGGTCTATGAAGTAGCCTGGCGCCGTCATGCGCCATCGATCAGCGATCGCACCAGGCGGCGTTCCCGACTCTCCCAGTTCGGCATCGGTCGCCGGGCGAGCACTTCGCTGCGGATGGCGAATGGCAAGCGGCTGTCGACGTGCAGCACGTATGCCGGCGATATTTCATCGCCCAGGAGGGCTGCGTGTTCGACACGTGTAGTCGCCGCATGGGAAACCAGATGTGCGGCGGCCTTGCGTGGGAGACGGGCGAGCGTTGCTTCTGAAGCGCTCACCGCAGCGATGAACTTGCTAGACCGGCCTTGCTCCAGGCCATTGGCACATTCCAACAGGATCAGGACGATCAGATCCGCAGCCCCTACCGAGGGCGCCTCGTTCGTGTCGGCAACCTCCAGCTTCCCTGTCTCCCATGCGGCGAGCAGTGTCGTGCCGCGGCGTGCCACCGAAAACAGAGAAATCCAGCGGAAGGTCTCCGGCGCCACTAGGCTCCTGAGGCGAGCCTCCACGTTGTTCGCACGGGCTTGCCATTTGAAGTGCCTGGTTCCCAGGACACTGTGGAACAATCCGGCATCCTGGATCGCAGCCGAGCACTCCCAGCGAGCCAGGAGTGCACGTGTGCCCAGGAGGTGATCGTAAAGCGTCCGACCGCTGTGCCGCTGGCGGTGGGCCCCAATGTCACGCAGGAACGCAAGCTTGTCGGGCTCGATTCCCGTCACGTTTACGCCTCGGAGAACATCGTGCCGCTGCCGCCACCGTCGTCGCTGCCGGAGTCGTCGCCGTCGTCACTATCGCTATCGCTATCGCTGTCGCTGTCTTCGCCGTCGGAGTCTCCCGATTGATCGGACCCCGTATCGACGGAACCTGGTGCCTGTGTCGCAGTACCCAGTTCCGTGCCGTCCGGGGTGACGACCATCACACCGTAGTGCAGCCCCTGCGCTTCGATCTCCGACTTGGGCAGGACTTGGTTCGTATCCGTGAGATACCACACGTCCGACGGGTCGGGAAGCGAAGGCCAGTTCACCGTCACCAGATTGTTGGAGAACTCGGCGACGGACTCTTCGTCACTCGAGATGATCAGACCGGTGATATCTGCAGCGACGGCCACCAGGGTTGCCACGGCGACGACTTCCGGCGCTGCGGCAAACACGGCGATCGTAGCGACCACGCCGGCGACATTGCCCACGAGGTTCAGCACGTCACCTGGATTGATGCTCTTGCCATCTTGCAGGTCCGCGCTGATCTTCAGCACGGTGGTCGTGCCTGCAAACAGGTTGGTCTGGATGGCAATGGGCTGGAGGAAGGGCACCGCGTTCGTCACTGTGGCGACGATCTGCGCATCCTGGTTGACCAGGTTGAACCCCTGATTATTGTTCTTCGTGGCGTCGACCAATTGATTCGCGAGCGAATTCGTGGCGTCGACCTGGCCAACTTTATCAATCGCCGAGAAGACTACTTCGATCTTGGACGGCATGCGCTTTCATCCCTTATTTGAAATTGATCAGGTATAGCAGGCAGGCCCCAGACGCCACGGTGAGTATCTGACTAAAAATCAGCATCCAGCCTTCTGCTTTCTTTTCCGCGATCAGCCGCTTGCAAATGTAGGTCACGCCAGATTCCTGGCCCCAGGTTTTCCGATACTTGAGCACAATGGACCAGCTCACGAACCCGGTGATTCCGATGATCAGGCCCAACACAGTCGTCAGCTTCACGATGGATCGTCAATCCGAAATTTGTACATCAGGGTGGTTCGAAGCATTGGGCAGTCGCGACTCGGCGGACGCGCCACGTGCGCGATCGTTCCATTAAACAAGACCATTCGCCCTGGTGCAGGTGCGACAGCGATAACTTCGCCGCTCGGAAGGTAGAACATCGTTTCCCCGGCCCATGCTTCGGCCCAGAATGCGTTGGCGTAGATCACCGCGGTGATGTCTCTGGCGCTCGCTGAATCGGTATGAATCTTTCCCTCCAGGCCATAGGTCAAGCCATTGGCGTAAGCACGCAGGAGTCGCGCGCCTCCGCCGCTGGCTTCGTTGACCGCAGCCCACAGACTGTCCACCTCAGGAAACCTTCCGAGCGGGTATCTATCCTTCTTCTCCTCGGATCGACCCTCCAATTCGATGAAATGACGATGCCAAAAGGGAAATCGGTCGGTCTTGCCGTTGGACTTCCAGCCGAACGACCAAACCTGCCCCTTGAACAACGCTTGGAACGCATCGGACGACACGTCCACGAAATCATCAATCACAAAGGGATGGTCGAACCGAGCCTCATGCGACATGCTTCTTTTTCTTCCGCAGGCGCCACACCTTGGAAACCACCTTGGGGTGGTCCACCAGACGAATCTGGAGATAAAGCTTCTGATGCTTAGGCGCCAGAAGCGTGGCCCGCGTGCAGAACGATGTCCGAGGATTGGAGTAGAAAAAGTCCGAGTAAACAGGCTTGGACATGTCCCTGTTTGTCGATACCACCATCTGGAATGGGATGGGAATAGTCGATTGACCCGACTGGGCAACCCGCATCGACACCAGCATTCGGTCCTGTATCCGTTTGAAGCGAAGGTTTGCGTGATAACGCCCTACCTTCTTCGCCGTGACTGGTGCCGCCATGGCTTTCCCAGGCGGAAAGACCTCCAACAGCGCAGCACCCGCGGTCACACCCAACATCGATTTCGTGAAGTTGCGACGATCCATTCACTACCCCTCGTTCCACTGATTGAGTAAGCATTGCCAGAGCGCACGTGGGCCGAACACGAACTCACGCCCGGTCGATGCAGGCGTTGCAGGGTACCGAAATATCAGTGGCATATGGATCTGTCAACAACAACATTTTGCGCGTAAAAACCGACGATTCTTGCCATAAGTTACGATCGTCGAATGCATCCACCTGCACGGGGGAACGGCCTGCCCTCACTGCCATCTCGACTATCAGCCCCAGATACTGGCTACCTCCCGTTGGCCCTCATCCGTGAAACAGAATCCCCCTGCCCCCTGTTGTCGTCGTGGAGGGCCGTCCGTTCCCGCGTGACGCCACCTTCGACGGCTCTGGCAACGCCACCCGAGCGGAACTGTGCCTCCTCGACGCCGACGGCAACGAAGCCCGCGTCGACCTGCTCGAATACACCGATGAGGCGTGGCACGGCTATTTGCCGGACGTCAAACCCTGCCAGCTGCGGCTATGGCCAGATCATCGAAAACGCGCTCTAGTCCTCTGCGCGGCTACGGCGGGCCATATGGAGCGAGGCCCAGGCAGACAACCGTGGCGTCATCCATGGATGTGCCTACATATGGCACTTCGACATGAGGGCCTGACCAGCACCGTCAGAGCGCAAAGAGTTCCACCAAGAAAAAAATGACCTACTGGTTCTTTGGATCGGGCCAGTAACCTTTGAGAACAGCAGCGATCAAACGATACTTGTCACCTGTAAGAAGGCCCGTGCAAGCGACATCCAACATGCACGTCTTGAAAGCATAGTCTATGCGAACGAAGGCTCCGAATCATCGACCGCAAAATTTCACGATGCTTGACCTCGTTTTCCGGTGATAGCCTTTCCACCGGTGCATGTCGGCGCTGCAAACAACATGGGTTGAAACGACAATGTCTGATGGCGTTATGGAAATGGTTCGGCCCCGCCTCACGGTTGAACCGCACGGCGGTGTCCTGAAAGAGCTTTACGTTCCTGAAGCTCTTGGATTGGAATTCCGACGTAGCTCGGCCTTGCTATCGCCTATTGTCCTCGACCACCGCCAATTGTGTGACCTCGAACTCCTCCTCAGTGGGGCGTTCTCCCCACTAGAAGGCTTCATGACGGAAGCCGATTACAACAGTGTGGTCGACGGACTTCGCCTGGCCAATGGAACACTCTGGCCGATGCCTATCAATCTGGAACTTTCCGAGGCGCAGGCAGCGCCTTTGTCGGTCGGACAAGATGTGGCGCTTCGGGACGTCCAAGGTACAGTCCTCGCAGTTCTCTCCATCTCCGACATCTTCAGACCTGATAAGAACCGCGAGGCACAGCGTGTCTTCGGCACGGTCGATTCGTCCCACCCTGGCGTCGCCGAATTGTTTGTCCGTGGAGGCGTCTATCTAGGTGGACGCCTGCGAGGGTTACAGGCGCCCACACATCACGACTTTACCGACCTGAGATTCTCACCTCGATCCCTTCGTCACTGGTTTGCCCAGCAGGGCTGGAACCGTGTCGTCGCATTCCAGACGCGCAATCCGATTCATCGCGCGCATGTGGAGCTCACCCGACGGGCCATGAATGCCGTTGGAGGCAAACTCCTGCTTCATCCGGCGGTTGGCCGCACCAAGGACGGCGACATCGATGCGCACACCCGCGTGCGCTGTTACCGAGCACTGTTGACTCGCTATCCGGAAAATTCCGTGAAGCTTGCAGTGCTGCCGCTGGCGATGAGAATGGCGGGTCCGCGCGAAGCATTGTGGCATGCCCTCATCCGGAAGAACTTCGGGGCAACCCACTTCATCGTCGGGCGCGACCACGCAGGACCTGGCAAGGATGCATCGGGCGCACCGTTTTATGCCCCTCGTGCGGCTCAGGAGTTGCTTGAAGACTATGCAGGCGAATTGGGCATCAAGATGCTCGCTTTTCCTCCCATGGTCTTTTCTCCGGCAAGGCGGCTGTTTGTCTCGACCGAAGAGCTCAGGGATGGCGAGATGGTCAGTGATGTTTCGGGTACCCAACTTCGCCGCCATCTTCGTGAAGGCACTCCTATCCCAGAGTGGTTTACCTATTCGGAAGTCGAGGCGGTCCTTCGGCAGCGTTTCGTGCATCCGTCGACCAGCGGATGCGCAATTTTTTTTACGGGTCTGTCGGGGGCAGGAAAGTCCGCCATTGCCCTGGCAGTTATGGCGATGCTCCTTGAGAAGACGGGACGTCGAGTTACGATCCTCGATGGAGATGAGGTGCGAAAAACTCTGTCCGCAGGCCTCGGGTTTTCTCGTGCAGATCGCTCAACCAATGTAATACGGATTGCCTACGTGGCTTCCGAAGTCGTCCGTCATGGGGGCGTGGCCATCTGCGCCCCGATTGCGCCTTACGCCGAAGATCGCGAAAGAGCGCGCGAGATGGTCGAGGAGCATGGCGATTTTATCGAAGTGTATGTCAACACCAGTCTTGATGTCTGCGAAGCGCGTGATACGAAGGGACTCTATGCACAGGCACGGTCCGGCGTTCTCAAGAACTTCACCGGCATCAGTGACCCCTATGACGTGCCCGAGAAACCTGACCTACGCCTGGATGGTTCGAGGGGATCGGTGCCTGAATTAGCATCGCAAGTAATTGCGGAAATGCAACGGCGTGAGCTTATCAGTAAGTTCTGAATGCGGTTTCCGTGCGCAAAAGTTTGCCTATCGATATCGTGCGCCCTAAAACCGTCATAAGGCCACCGCAACTGCGGCCCGCACGCTACGTAGCATTACGGCGTAAGTAACATACTGGACCAAATTGCGGTGCTATCTTCTGCCAGCGGCGTTCCCTCTCGGGGGTGCCGAAGCGGCAAGGATGCCACTGTGCACCTGGCCGTGTAGGACATGGGTGACGCACGCCGGTTTTTGCCGGCATCCACGGAGGATCCAATGCAAGTTAGACGGTGATCTGTTGCCATTGCGTATGTGTTGTCAGGTTACCAGGCTGCTGCAATTGCGGCACCCGCTCATCATAGTTTGCCAGTCGACTCCACTCCGGCCGGAAGCGATCCCGACGGTACGGCTTCGCCCGGGACAAAAACGAGCGCGACGTCGTCCGCCATGAGACCTCTCACCGTCAAAGAGGTTGAACTCATCATGGGGACCAATGCTTTTACTACTCCTCTGAGCGGAACCTCCGTAACGGCAACGGTGGGTCTGTCTCTTATACACATCT
>NZ_JBPGXU010000135.1:0-9542 GCF_056755675.1 Luteibacter sp. KNZ12-1A
CCGCCCCTCCCCCCGCGCCGGCGGGCGCCCCCCCACCAAGCGATTGCCCCGGCTATATCAAGCCCGCCATGCCTTCCTATGACTACGAGCCAAACGCGGGTTACAGCCAGACCGCGTTCCAATACGGGTAGTCGCCGACGCACTGCGCGAGACCGGCGCGGACGGGGTTCGCGACGAGATAACGCGCCGCCGCCTTGATGTCGTCGTCCTTTCGCAGCCCCGCATCGTGGAAGGTCTTTTGCCAGACCGGATAGTGACGATGGCGGTGTTTCTTCATCGCCTTGGTGGCTAGCGACTTGAACCGCCCCACCACCTTCGAAAGATCGCCGTCATGCAACTCGACGAGGCCATGCCAATGGTCGGGCATCACCACCCAGGCGAGACATGCGGCGCCCGCCCACGTCGCCGGTGAGTAGGCGATGCGGGCAACCGCGCGTGCATAGCCGTGGTCGCGGAACAGCGGAGCGCGATTCCACGTCGTGGTCGTGATGAAGTAGATGCGGCCGGGTTCCGATAACCTGCCGTGGCGAAGATCGCGGGAATGAGGTGGTGAAGACATTCACCGACCATGCCCGGCCGCGACGGCCCGCGATGCCGTATGGCACCGCGGGCGTCGGTAGGTTATTTCTTCTTCGGGATGTACAGGTCGGTGATCGTGCCCTCGTACACCTCGGCCGCCATGCCGACGGATTCGCCGAGCGTGGGGTGCGGGTGGACGGTACGGCCGATGTCGCCGGCTTCGGCGCCCATCTCGATCGCGAGGGCGAGTTCGGAGATGAGGTCGCCCGCGTGCGGGCCGACGATGCCGGCGCCGACGATGCGATGGGTTTCCTCGTCGAACAGGAGCTTGGTGAAGCCTTCGGTGCGGTCGATGCCGATGGCGCGACCGGAGGCCGCCCAGGGGAACTTGCCCACGCCGATCTTCAGGCCCTTTTCCTTCGCCTCGCGCTCGGTCACGCCGACCCAGGCGATTTCCGGATCGGTATAGGCCACCGACGGGATCACGCGCGCGTCGAAGAAGCTCTTCTGGCCGGCGGCCGCTTCGGCGGCGACCTTGGCTTCGTGCGTGGCCTTGTGCGCCAGCATCGGCTGGCCCACGAGATCGCCGATGGCGAAGATGTGCTTCACGTTCGTGCGCATCTGGCGATCGACGGGGATGAAGCCGCGCTCGCTGACTTCCACGCCGGCCTTGTCCGCGCCGATCTTGTTGCCGTTAGGCGAACGGCCCACGGACACCAGCACGCGGTCGTACACGGTGGTCTCGGGGATGCTCTCGCCGTCGAAGGTGACCTCGATGCCCTTCTTCGTGGCCTTCGCCTCGACGACCCTGGTCTTGAGGTGGATGCCCTTGTAGCGCTTGGCGATGCGTGCCTGCAGCGGCTTCACCAGGTCGAGGTCGGCACCCGGCATGAGCTGGTCGGCCAGTTCGACCACCGTGACTTCCGAGCCCAGGCCCGCGTACACGGTGGCCATTTCCAGGCCGATGATGCCACCGCCGACGACGAGCAATTTCTTCGGCACGTCGCGCAGTTCGAGGGCGCCGGTGGAATCGATGACGCGCTCGTCGTCCCACGGGAACGAAGGCAGCTTCACCGACTGCGAACCGGCGGCGATGATGGCGTTCTGGAAGCGGATGAGCTTCGTGCCTTCGGCCGTCTGGACTTCCATTTCGTTCGGCGAAATGAACATGCCGACACCGGTGACGGTGCGTACCTTGCGCGCCTTCGCCATCTGGGCGAGGCCGCCGGTGAGCTTGCCGACCACCTTTTCCTTGAACGAGCGCAGCTTGTCCAGGTCGATCTTCGGCTTGCCGAACGTGATGCCGTGCGCCTCGATGGAGGCGGCCTCGTCGATCACGGCGGCCGCGTGCAGCAGCGCCTTCGAAGGGATGCAGCCCACGTTGAGGCAGACGCCGCCCAGCGATTCGTAGCGTTCGACCAGCACGGTATCGAGGCCGATGTCGGCGCCACGGAACGCCGCGGTATAACCGCCAGGGCCCGAGCCGAGCACGACCAGCTGGCACTCGATGTCCGCCTTGCGTCCCGAATCGCCCGCCGCCTTCGCGCTGGCGGTGGACGCGGGAGCCGGCGCCGCGACGGCCTGTTTCGGCGGAGCCGGAGCGGGCGACGGTACGGCGGGCGCGGGCGCGTCCTTCGCCACGGACTGGCCGACGACCTTGTCGGCAGCCGGCTTCCCGGCGTCGCCTTCGGCTTCGATCAGGGCGATGACGCTGCCGTCGTTCACCTCGTCGCCGACCTTGACCTTCAGTTCGACGATCTTGCCCGCCTGCGTGGCCGGCACGTCCATCGTGGCCTTGTCGGATTCGAGGGTGATGAGGCTCTGGTCTTTCTCGACGGTGTCGCCGACCTTGACCAGGATCTCGATGACCGGCACGTCGTGCGAGCCGCCGAGGTCGGGAACCTTCAATTCGATGGTGTTAGCCATGGTCCGCCCCCCGTCAGAGCAACAGCCGGCGGATGTCGCCGAGCTGGTTGGCGAGGTACACGGCGAAACGCGCGGCGAGCGCGCCGTCGATCACGCGATGGTCGTATGACAGCGACAGCGGCAGCATCAGGCGCGGCGCGAATTCCTTGCCGTTCCAGACGGGCTTCGTCTGCGCCTTCGATACGCCGAGGATCGCTACTTCCGGCGCGTTGATGATCGGCGTGAACGCCGTGCCACCGATGCCGCCGAGCGAGGAGATGGAGAAGCAACCGCCGGACATGTCGTTCGCGGTGAGCTTCTTGTCGCGCGCCTTCTTCGAGATCTCGCCCAGTTCCGCGGCGAGTTCGAGCAGGCCCTTCTTGTCGGCGTCGCGGATGACCGGCACGACGAGACCGTCGGGCGTGTCCACGGCGATGCCGATGTGGAAGTACTTCTTCAGCGTGAGCTTTTCGCCGGAGGCGTCGAGCGAGGCGTTGAAGGTGGGGAACTTCTTCAGCGCCGCGACCACCGCCTTGATCTGGAATACCAGCGGGGTGATCTTGAGATCTTTGTTCTCTTCGCCCAGCTTCTTGCGGAAGGCTTCCAGCTCGGTGATGTCGGCGTCTTCGTACTGCGTGACGTGCGGGATCATCGCCCAGTTGCGGGCGAGGTTCGCGCCGGAGATCTTCTGGATGCGCGACAGCGGCTTCTCGTCCACTTCGCCGAACTTCGAGAAATCCACCTTCGGCCACGGCAGCAGGTTGAGCCCGCCACCCGCGGCGACGGTTCCGCCCGCGGCCACCGGCGCGCCGGCGGTCATCACCCGCTTCACGTAGGCGGACACGTCTTCGCGCTGGATACGGCCACCACGGCCGCTACCCTTGACCTGGGCCACGTCGACACCGAGTTCGCGCGCGAAGGCACGCACGGCCGGGCTCGCGTACGGCACGGCGTCGGGCATGACGACCGATGCATCGAACGACACCGGCGGCGTGCGCGGCGCACCGCCCACCGGCACGTCGGCCGACGGCGCGACGGCGGCTTCGCGACGCGGCGCCTCGGCCGGGGCTTCGGAAACGCCGGGTTTCTCGCTGGACGGTGCCGGCTGCTCGTCGGCGGCAGCGGCTTCGCCGCCCTCGCCTTCGAGAATCGCGATGACGTGGTCGTCGTTGACCTCGTCACCGACCTTGACCTTCAATTCCTTGATCACGCCCGCCGAGGGCGCGGGAATATCCATCGTGGCCTTGTCGGACTCGAGCGTCATGAGGCTCTGGTCCTTTTCAACGCGGTCGCCGGCCTTGACCATGATCTCGATGATCGGCACCGGCTTGCCACCGATGTCGGGAACCTTCACCTCGACCGGACCGGAGGACTTCGACGCCGACGGCGCCTTGGCCGCGGCGGGCGCGGGCGCCGGAGCGGCTGCCTTCGGGGCCTCGGCCTTCGGGGCTTCGGCCTTGGACGCCTCGGCCTTCGGCTGCGCGGCCGGGGCATCGCCCTCGGCTTCCACCAGGGCGATGACGTGGCCTTCGTCGACTTCGTCGCCGACCTTGACCTTCAGTTCCTTGATCACGCCTGCGAACGGCGCCGGGACTTCCATCGTGGCCTTGTCGGACTCGAGCGTCACCAGGCTCTGGTCCTTCTCGACGCGATCGCCGACCTTGACCATGATTTCGATGACGGGGACCGCGCTACCACCGATATCGGGGACGCGGGCTTCTTTGACGTCGGCCATGGAACCTCCTAAAAACAGGCGCTTGCGGGCGGACGAACCCGCTGGCGGGGGAATGACGGGCGCCGTGCTGCGGCGCAACCGGTCGATTGTAATCCCTCGGGCCCGCCGGATGACCCGTTTTCGCTCGATTCAAACGGTCGTTCGGGAGGATTTCTGGTTTGCGGGACGGTTCTGGATGGCTCCGAGCCGCAAGCCGCTCGGTAGGAGACAACCTTGCTTCGGTGGGGGACATCCTTAGCTTCGGTGGGAGCCCCCCCCGTAGGGGGGTGGGGGGTTGCGGAACCAGGCCCCCGGGCCCCGGGGGGCCCCCACGGGGGGGGCGTGGGGGGCTGCCCCACCCGGGCCCGGCGGCGGCGGCCGCCCCCCCTGGGTCGGCTCCCACCCTTTTTCCACCCTTA
Source organism: Luteibacter sp. KNZ12-1A (assembly GCF_056755675.1). NCBI lineage: Bacteria > Pseudomonadati > Pseudomonadota > Gammaproteobacteria > Lysobacterales > Rhodanobacteraceae > Luteibacter > Luteibacter sp. KNZ12-1A. The sequence continues at coordinate 4,558 of NZ_JBPGXU010000135.1, forward strand.
TTTCCGCCCTTTACCTCGCGGGCTGTAGCGGATTGCGATCGCCCTCGGACGGAGGGCCCACGAGGCGGATCTCGCTCTGCGGGTAGGGAATGGTGATGCCGGCCTCGTCGAAACCCTCCTTGATCCGGCGCAGGAGTGTCGTCTGTGCTTCCCACAGGTCACCGGTGGTGGTCCATCCACGGATGACGAGGTTCACGCTGGAATCGCCCAACGCCTCGGTCCACACGCCGGGCGCGGGGTCCTTGAGGATGCGCGGGTCCGCGGCGAACAGGTCCTGCACGACCTGCATGGCCTTGCCGATGTTGTCGCCATAGCCGATACCCACCTTCAACTCGAAGCGGCGCGTGCCACGCACGTTGTAATTGATGATCGCGTCGCCACCCACCTTGGCATTCGGCACGACCGCCTGACGGTTATCCGGCGTGATCAGGTAGGTGTGCATGAGGTTCACGCTTTCCACCGTGCCGTCGATGCCGCCCAGGCTGACGAAATCGCCCACGCGGAAAGGACGGAACAGGATCAGCAACACGCCCCAGGCGATGTTCGACAGCGAACTGTTGAGTGCGAGACCGATGGCGAGGCCGGCGGCGCCCAGCGCGGCGATGAACGATGTCGTCGGGACACCGACCGTACCCAGCACGTTGATGAAGAGCAGCGCCAGCAGCACGCCATAGATGAGGTTGCGCAGGAACAAGGCCAGCGTGATGTCGACGCGCGCGCGTTCGAGCGCACGGCGTCCGAAGTTGGCGATGCGCGCGGCAAGCCAGAAGCCCACGACCAGGAGCAGCAAAGCCAACCCGATGCGAATGGCGTAAGCGACGATGAGCATGCTCATGGCGTGTTCGATGCCGAGTCGATCGAGGAGATCCGTCATTTCCCTGCCCTTGTGCGATGAAAAAACGCATCGAGGCTATCAGGAAAAGGATGAATGCGTGCTCTGGTCTGGTGGGAGCCGCATAAAAAAGGCGCCTTGCGGCGCCTTCTTGTTACGGGGTGGTGTCGGTCGGTGGTTTTGCCGGCACCTGCGCCGTTTGTGGGGCGTCGATCTTGCGGCCGCCGTAGGGGAGCACTTCCGCGGCGATCTTCGGATCAGCCTTGATCATCGCGACTTCGTCGCCGACGATGTGGGCGGCTTCGTCCAGCGGCGTGTCCTTGGCCTTCTTCGCCTCGGCTTCCTGCTTGATCTCGGACTTGATGCTGCGCTCGTTGGCGTTGAGGCCGTCGTCGGCCGTGTTGCCATCGTCGCCCAGCTCCGCCGGGCTGCCGTCGCCGCCGAAGATCGCCTTGCGGCGGTTGCGGAAGTCGGTCTGGATGGCGTCGTACTGCTTGCGCTCGGCCTGACGCGCCGCGAAGTTCAGCGAGATATCGGTCTTGTCGCGCAGCTTCTGGTACTGCGCCAGCTCGTCGAGCATCAGCTTCCACGCCGGCGAGGTGGCCACGCGCGCCTGGTGCTTCTGGTTGAGCGGGCCGATGATCGGCTTGAGATCGGCCACCGGCTTGTAGTCGGCCGGATCGATGTGACGCCACGGCAGTGCGTTGTCGTAGGTGGATTCGCCGAATTCCTTGGCGTCGCCATTCTGCGGGAACTGCACGTCGGGCGTGACGCCATGCAGCTGCGTGCTGTCGCCGTTGATGCGGATGAACTCGGCGATGGTCATCTTGAGTTCGCCGTACTTGGCGTCCTCACCCGTCGTGGCCTTGCCGAAGCGGTCGAGGTCGACCAGGTTCTGCACGGTTCCCTTGCCGAAGGTGGGCTCGCCGATGATGATGCCGCGGCCGTAATCCTGGATGGCGGCGGCGAAGATCTCCGACGCCGATGCCGAACCACGGTTGACCAGCACGGCCATCGGACCGTCCCACGCCATGCCCGGCGCGTCGTCGCCCTGGGCGTCGACCTGGCCGCGCGCGTCGCGCACCTGCACCACCGGGCCGGTGTCGATGAACAGGCCGGTGAGTTCGGTGGCTTCGTTGAGCGAACCGCCGCCGTTGTTGCGCAGGTCCATGATCACGCCTTCCACCTTCTGCGCCTTCAGCTCGGTGAGCAGCTTGGAAACATCGCGGGTGGCGCTCTTGAAGTTGGCGTCGCCGTTACGGCGCGCGCCGAAGTCCTGGTAGAACGTGGGCAGTTCGATCACGCCGATCTTGCGCGTGACGTCGCCGTCCTTCACGTCGATGACCTTCGACTTGGCGGCCTGCTCTTCCATCGTGACCTTCTTGCGCACGAGGGTGACGATCTCGTGCTTGCCGTCCACGCCGGCATCGGCAGGAAGGGTCTCGATGCGGACGGTGGTGTCCTTCTTGCCGCGGATGAGCTTGACCACGTCGTCCTGGCGCCAGCCGACGACATCGACCATGGGACCGGTCTCGCCCTGCCCGATGGCGACGATGCGGTCGCCGGGCTTCATCTTGCCGGACTTGATCGCCGGGCCGCCCGGGACGAGTTCGCGGATGGTGGTGTAGTCGTCGCGCGCCTGCAGCACCGCGCCGATGCCTTCCAGCGACAGGCGCATGGCGATGTCGAAGGCGTCGGCGGCGCGGGGACCGAGGTAATCGGTGTGCGGGTCGGTGGAATTGGCGTACGCGGTCATGAAGGCCTGCGTCGCGTCCTCGTCGTCGAGCTGGCGCACGCGCGAGATGTACGTGGCGTAGCGCTTGTCGAGCGTCTTGCGGATGTCGTCGTCGTTCTTGCCGGCCAGCTTCAGGCGCAGCCAGTCGTTCATCGTGCGCTTGCGCCACACGTCGTCCAGCTCCGCCTGGTTCTTCGGCGCGGCAGCCTTCTTGCGGTCGAAGTTGAAGCTCTCGTTGCCGCTGAAGTCGAAGCCCTGCTTGAGCAGGCTGCGCGCATAGTTCATGCGGTCGACGGCGCGAGTGACGTACAGGTTGAACACCGAGAACGGACCAGAGAGGTCCTGGTTCCAGATGGCATCGTCGAACTGCGTCTTCAGCGGTTCGAACTTGGCGAGGTCTTCCTGCGTGAAGAAGACTTTCTCGCTATCGAGCGATTCGATGTAGGCCTTGTAGATCTTGGCCGACATGGCATCGTCGAGCGGCTGGGCCTGGTAGTGGAAACGCGTGAGGAAGCGGGCTGACAGCTGCGACGCCTGCGCTTCGGCCTGGGTCGGTTTCAGCGGCAGGCTGGATTCCTTGCGCTGTGGCTCGGGCGAGGTCGCCGCTTCCGAGGCGTCTTTCGGTTGCGGCGCCGACTTGCCCGCCGGCGCGGTCGTGCCGGGCTGCTGCTGCGGCGCGGCAGCCTGTGCCTGGACACCCGCGGCCGACAAGGCCAGCAGGAGAGCGATCGCGGGGCGAAGAGTCATGTAATCGGAGCCTCGGAATGCGTTGGGGCGTTTATTCGACGACGCCGGCGGCGTGAGCCATCAGGTCGGCATGGTAGGAGGATCGCACCAACGGACCGGAAGCGACATGGGAGAAGCCCATTTCATCGCCAGCGACGCGCAGCGCCTCGAATTCGTCCGGCGTCCAGTAACGGACCACCGGATGGTGGTGCGCCGTTGGCTGCAGGTATTGCCCGATGGTGATCATGTCGACGTCATGGGCACGTAGATCCCGCATGGTCTCCAGCACCTGCTCCAGCGTCTCGCCCAGGCCCAGCATGATGCCGGACTTGGTCGGCACCGTCGGATGCTGTGCCTTGAAGTTCTTCAGCAGGTCCAGCGACCACTGGTAGTCGGCGCCCGGACGGACCTCGCGGTAGAGGTGCGGGACCGTTTCCAGGTTGTGGTTGAAGACATCCGGCGGGAAATCCTTGAGGACTTCCAGCGCGCGCTCCATGCGGCCCTTGCCGCGGAAATCCGGGGTGAGGATCTCGATGCGGATATCGGGGCTGGCATGGCGCACGGCGCGGATGCAGGCCGCGAAATGGGCGGCGCCGCCGTCGCGAAGGTCGTCGCGATCCACCGAGGTGATCACCACGTACTTCAGGCGCATGTCGCGGATCGTCTCGGCCAGGCGAGCCGGCTCGAGCGGATCGGGCGCCAGCGGACGACCATGCGCCACGTCGCAGAACGAGCAGCGGCGGGTGCAGACCTCGCCGAGGATCATGAAGGTGGCGGTGCCCTTGGAGAAGCACTCGTGGATGTTCGGGCAGCTGGCTTCCTCGCACACCGTGGTCAGCGAGTTCTCGCGCAGGCGCGCCTTCAGCTGCTGCACGGCGTTGCCCTGGGGCAGGCGCACGCGGATCCAGCTCGGCTTGCGCAGCACGGGCTGATTGGCGTCGAAGCTCGCGCGGTTGAGCGCGATCTTGTCGTTGCCGAGCATCTTCTCGCCGGGCTTGTCGACGACGGCGATGGGGATGCTGCGGGAGGGGGAAACGGAGGATTGGCTCATAGGGCTACTGCCTCAGACCGCAAGGCGGGCGGGGAGTTCGGGGAGGATGGGCGCGGCGTCGACGGCGTGGAAACCGAACTGCTTGCAGAATTCCTGTACCAGGACGTCTTCCACGTCCGCCAACCGCGACGGACCACCCAAGTCTAGCACCTGGGTGACTTCCAAACCCTTGTAGCCGCAGGGATTGATGCGGTGGTAGGGCTCCAGGTCCATGTCCACGTTGAAGGCCAGCCCGTGGAAGCTGCAGCCACGGCGGATACGCAGGCCCAGGGCGGCGACCTTGGCCCCCGCGGTGTAGACGCCGGGCGCCCCCTCGCGGCGCTCCGCACCGATGTTCCATTCGCCGAGGGTGTCGATGATGGCCTGCTCGATGCGGTGGACCAGCTCACGCACGCCCACGCCCACGCGGCGCAGGTCGATCATCGGGTAGGCCACGATCTGGCCGGGGCCGTGATAGGTGACCTGGCCGCCGCGATCGACGCGGACGACGGGGATGTCGCCCGCCGCCAGCACGTGTTCCGCCAGGCCCGCCTGGCCCAGCGTGAACACCGGGTCGTGCTCCAGCAGCCACAACTCGTCGAAGGTATCGTCGGTGCGGTTGTCGGTGAAGGCGCTCATGGACTGTCTCTTATACACATCTG
>NZ_JBPGXU010000136.1:0-9317 GCF_056755675.1 Luteibacter sp. KNZ12-1A
AGATGTGTATAAGAGACAGCTTCAACACCTGCGGAGCAAGCGGTCAGCCGCCGCGCGATGCCTTCTTGCGGTCGTTTTCCGTCAGGTGCTTCTTGCGCATGCGGATTTCCTTCGGCGTCACCTCGACGAGCTCGTCGTCGTCGATGAAGTCGAGCGCCTGCTCCAGCGTGAACTTCGTGGCCGGGGTCAGCTGGATGGCGTCGTCCTTGCCCGATGCGCGCATGTTGGTCAGCGGCTTCGGCTTGATCGCGTTGACCGTGAGGTCGTTGTCCTTCGCATGGATGCCGATCAGCTGGCCTTCGTACACGGAATCACCCTCGGCGGCGAACAGCTTGCCGCGCTCCTGGAGGGGGCCGAGCGAGTAGGCCGGGGTGGTGCCGGCGGCGTTCGCGATCATGACGCCGTTCTGGCGCTTCGCGATCGGGGCCGGCGTGTACGGACCGTAGTGGTCGAACACGTGGAACAGCAGGCCGCTACCCTGGGTCAGGGTCTTGAACTGGTTCTGGAAGCCGATGAGGCCACGCGCCGGGATCAGGTACTCCAGGCGCACGCGGCCCTTGCCATCCGACACCATGTTCTTGAGGTCGCCCTTGCGGATGCCCAGGCGCTCCATGACGCCACCCTGGTGGACTTCCTCGATGTCGACCACCAGCTGCTCGATCGGCTCCATCTTCTGGCCGTCGATTTCCTTGATGATGACTTCCGGACGCGACACGGCGAGCTCGTAGCCCTCGCGGCGCATGTTTTCGATGAGCACGGAGAGATGCAGTTCGCCGCGGCCCGAGACCAGGAACTTGTCGGCATCGGAACCGTCTTCCACGCGGAGGGCGACGTTGTGCACCTTCTCGCGGTCGAGGCGCTCGCGCAGCTGGCGGCTGGTCAGGAACTTGCCGCCGGAGAGATCCTTGTGGCCGACGAAGGGCGAATTGTTGACCTGGAAGGTCATGCTGATCATCGGTTCGTCGACGCTCAGCGCCGGCAGCGCTTCCGGCACGTCGGGCGAGGTGACCGTATCGGAAATGGTCAGGTCGGGAATACCCGAGATGGCGACGATGTCACCCGCCTCGGCGGAATCCTGTTCGATGCGCTCGAGACCGAGGAAGCCGAGCACCTGCACGATCTTGCCCTGGCGCTTCTTGCCATGGCGGTCGATCACGGCGACCGGCATGCCCTTGCGCAGGGTACCGCGCTGGATGCGGCCGATGCCGATGACGCCGACGAAGTTGTTGTAGTCCAGCTGGCTGATGCGCATCTGGAACGGGCCGTCAGGATCGACGTCCGGCTTCGGCGCATGCTGCATGATCGCTTCGTACAGCGGGGTCATGTCGCCTTCGCGGGCGTTCTCGTCGAGCGAGGCGTAACCGTTCAGCGCCGACGCGTAGACGATGGGGAATTCCATCTGCTCGTCGTTGGCACCGAGCTTTTCGAAGAGGTCCCAAACCTGTTCGACCACCCATTCCGGACGAGCGCCCGGGCGGTCGACCTTGTTGACGACGACGATCGGGCGGAAGCCCATCGCGAAGGCCTTCTGCGTGACGAAACGGGTCTGCGGCATCGGGCCGTCCATCGCGTCGACGAGGATCAACACCGTGTCGACCATCGACAGCACGCGCTCGACCTCGCCACCGAAGTCGGCGTGTCCCGGGGTGTCGACGATGTTGATGCGGTTCTTGACGCCCTTCTTCTTGTCTTCCCAGGTGATCGCGGTGTTCTTGGCGAGGATCGTGATGCCACGTTCCTTTTCCTGGTCGTTCGAATCCATGACGCGCTCGGCCAGCACGGTGCGCTCGTTGAGCGTGCCCGACTGCTTCAGAAGCTGATCGACGAGGGTGGTCTTGCCATGGTCGACGTGAGCGACGATGGCGATATTGCGCAGGTTTTCGATCGACATGCGTTATGCGCCGGCAATGGGCCGGATCGCCTCTTTGGTTTGGGAAGCCGCCGATTATAAAGGAAAAGCGTGGCGTCCGCATGACCGGCGGATACGGCCCCCGGGCGGGGCCATTCAGGGCAATCCCCTACGGCCCGCTCCGAGATTGGCCTACATTTTCAGAATTCTTCTATATGAGATTCGCGGACAGATCGCCAGCATGGCGTGGCCCATCCGGGCGCGTTCATATAATTAAATAAAGTGAGGTTCCATGATTTCCGTTCGTCATATCGCCGCTGGCTGCGTCCTCGCCCTCGTCACCACCTCGGCATCCGCCGGTAACGGCCCGTTTGGATCGGCGCTGACCATCAAGGGCGGCGTTTCGACGACTTCTGTCGAGAATTTCGAGGCTGTCCCCGTGGGTGAAATGCCCGCCGCAGGGCTCGATCTGCCGTCGATCACGGTCCGTTACGCGGGTGGGGCCGCCTCCGGCGTGCAAAATGGCAATTCGCCCAACGACTGCCCGCAACTGGTGGCCGATGGTTACGCCCTCGGCCCGGTCGAGAAGGCGGAGCCTTACGACATCGTGATCAATTTCAAGGAAGCGCCCACGGACCTCGGGATCGGCCTTTGCGGCTCGCCGTTTCCCCCGTCCAAGGACACCACGGTCGAGATCTTTGCCGCCGACGGCAGGAGCTTGCAGTCCACCACGTTCGCCGCCGGCCGGATCTTCGCCGAGCGCGTGACGTATAGCGGCAGCACGCCGGCCGGATATGCCGTCATCCATGCTGGCGGTCACGTATACGTCGATAACATCCTCACGGGGCAGCCCGTCAAGCACTAAGTCCAGCTAGCGAATCGGGCGGCCGCCGCGAAGCGGCCGCCCATGCCGTCAGGGCAGCAGTGGCTCGTCCCGGCAGCTCGCCGGCAGGTATTTCGCGTCCACTCCCTCGCCGGAGCAGCCCCACGAGACCGTATGCCCCTCGACCCGCGGCGTGAGCACCAGCGTGGCGGAATCCAGCCGCGCGTCGGTCTTGTGCGGCGGCGTGGCGTCCATGGTGACGACGATCTCGCCACCGGGACCCACTTCGACCGACCCCGCGTAATCGTTGCCCAGGCTTTCCGGCGCACCGAGGCCGGCGGCCTTGTTGCTGGCCGGGAACTTGCCCGTGCTCTGGCGGTGCTCAGCCACCGCGACTTTCACGGTATCCGCGGCGGCGAGCGCCCCGCTGACCTGGCTGCGCAGCGTGTAGTTCTGGTACTGCGGCACGGCGATGGCCGCCATGATGGCCGTGCCGGCCACGATACCCATGCCGCCCACCGAACCGACCAGCTCGACCGGGCTCTGCTCGTAGGTGAACGAGATCGCGAGTGTTTCCGGATCGACCTCCACCGCCGCGCCGATCACGCCCTTCTCCGGGAGGTTCAGGGTATGCGCGGAAGGCAGGCGGCTGATATCCACGTCCGCCCCCGAGGCGGCACCGAGGAACTGCAGGATCTGCAGGTAGCTGTAATAGGCCTCGCGTTGGGCATCGCGGCTGGTGGCGGTATAGCCGATGAGGGTCCGGTCACCGGGGTAGGCGCGCGCCTTGAACCAGTCCTCGAGTGAGGTCTCCGGTTTTGCCGCGGCACGGTCGGCCAGTGCCTGCGGCACCTTCGCCATGACGATCCAGTCGCCGTCCTCGACCCAGTACGAGCGGCCACCGAGGCGGCCGGTGAGGGCCAGCAGCGGCTTCAACGAGGGATCGGCATCGGCCGGCACGTCCTCCGTGCCCGGACCCGGCATGTACAGCCAGTGCACCTCGGTGCCGTCGACCGTCGATACGCCGGTCTTCCATCCCTTGCCCGCCAGGGCGTCGATCCGTGCGTACCAGTCCTTGCGGTCGGGTGTGCGCATGGCGAAGAACAGGCCCGCGTCGTCGGAGAACACGAGGAATTCCGGTCCGAACCAGCGGAACCAGTCGGCGGGCTCGGCACCGTAGCGGTCCTTGATCTTCGCCACGCCGGCGCGATAGTTCTTCGCGGCGTCCTGGCCGAAGTCGAGGTTGAGGTTGTCCTCGAAGGTCTTGTACGCCTTGGCATCCGGCAGTGACAGCGTCATCGCCCAGCGCGGCTCGCCGGCCGCTTTCAGGTCGGGCGCGAAGGCGTGCGGTGCGAGGTACTGGAGCAGGCGGGCCTGCGGCGCATGCGCGATGACCCGGAACTGGGCGCGTCCGTCGACCGTGCCACCGCCGAATGCGATGGCGTCCGCCTTCGAGGCGAAGTCGGCAGGCAGTTTGCCAAACGGGGAATCGCCGGCCTGCGCCGCGGCGACACCGCCGACACCGCGCACGCTGACCCACCCGAACAGGCCTTCGCCGGAGGTATCGATACGCTGTTCCAGCGTGCCCAGGGTGGCGGGTGCCGCGGCCGGCGTGGACTTGCCGATGGTGGCGATCACTTCGTCGAGTTTTGTCTTGTCGCTCGGTTCCTGCGCCGACTGGGTCACCCACAGGCGGCGTTCGGCGACGACGTAGCGGATGGCTCCCCCGCCGGTGAGTTGACCGTTGCCTTGCGCGTCCAGCGGCGCGGCGAGTAGCGGCGAGGTCGTGCCCAGCGAAGCGGCGCGTGCGTTGAACGCCTCGATCGAAGGGACATCGAGCAAGGCGGTGAGGACCACGCGGGAGGTGGGCGCCGGGATGCCGACGGGATCGATCAATGCGGCTTCCACCGGCGAGCGCAGGTCGCCCAGCAGGAGGTTCACGACGGGCGCGAGCTTGAGATCCGCGAGCACCTTGTCCTTGGCCATGCCTTCGCGAATGCGCGCGACGGTGTCGAGGTGGGCCTTGGACGAGAGGGCAGCATCGAGGGGGCGTCCGTTGGGTACGCCTCCGATCGCCGCCCAGGGCGACGGAATGCGCAGGTAGGCCACGGTCTGCGCGGGCAGGTGCTGGCGCAGCCAGGCTGGCGAGGCGATGGCCGCCTGGGCGGCGGCGACGGCTTTCGGGTCCGCGGCGGGTGTTTCGTCTTTCTTGTGGCAGGCGGCGAGGCCGAGCGCCGCGACGATGGCGGCGGACAGCAGGACGGTACGACGGGCAATCATTGCTCTATCCCCTTGGTGTCATCCGGCTCCTGCCGGGCGGCGAAGAGGATAGCAGCGCCTCCGCCTCATATCGCGCATGCAGGATGCCGATCCGGCACGACCGGTTCCGCGCGGAGCTCCGGCCGGTCGTAGGGGATATAGCTGTTCCAGTACCAGGGAAAGCAGGTCTTTCCCAGGACGTCGTCCAGCAGGTAAGCGAAGATCGATTCACCGCGCGAGCTGTTGCTCATCAAGAGCACGCAGGTCTTCGACCGTTCCAGGCAGACGAACAGGTTGTTGGTGCCGTCGTCGTGGCCTTCCTTGAAGAACGCCGGGCCACGCGGTGACTCGAACGTCCCCACGCCGATGGCGTAACCCAGCGAAATCGAATCGTTGTCGTGGCTGTCCGCCAGTCCGATGGTAGGGAATTGCCGCACGGAGCGGATGCGCACCACGGGCTTCAACCAGGTGCGGTACGTGGCTGCCTTCAGGCCGTCGCCGCGCGACATGGCCGCAAGCAGGCGTGCGTAGTCGGTGATCGTCGTATCCATCGAACCGGCGGCGCGGACCGATTCACGCTTCTTGTGCCCGAGCGGCTTGCCCTCTTCGTCGTATCCGATGGCGAGGTTTCCCGCGAAGTCGTCGCGCCAGGTCATGCTGGTGCGGGTCATTCCGTAGCGCTCGAAGAGGCGGTTCTTCATGAGGGTGTCGACGTCGATCGACTTGCCGTTCTCCAGCACGAACTGCATCAGGTTGATGCCTTCGCCCGAGTAGCCGAAGCGGGTGCCCGGATCGAAATAGAAGGAAAGCTTCCCGTTGGGGTCGTAGTCCTTGCCGGGCTGCCAGAAGCGGAAGTTGGGAAAGCCCGTGCGATGGCTGAGCAGGATGGATGGCGTGAGCCGGCGCCAACGCTCGTCGCCGGCCAGATCGGCGTACTTCGGATAGTCAGGGAGGGGCTTGGGCAGGTCGTCGGCGATGCTGGCGTCCAGTTTCAGCGTGCCCGCGTCGACCAGCGACATGGTCGCGTAGGCGAACGCCGCCTTGGTGAGCGACGCGGCGTACATGACGGTGTCGGTGGTCAGCGGGAGTCCCTGCTCGACATCGCGCTGGCCGTAGGCCTTCACGGAGACGACCTTGCCATCCTCGACGATGGCTACCGCCAATCCCGGTACCTTCGCCTCCTTCATGAGGAAAGCGATGCGTTGGTCGAGTGCCGTGCCGCGAAGCGGCTTGTCGGCGGCCGCGGCTGGCAGGGCGAGCAACAGACAGGAAAACAGAAGACCGGTACGAAACATGGCGACTTCTCCCCGTTCAATAAGAAGACGGCTCCCGGAGGAGCCGTCGCGATTGTCATGCCATCAGCTGTCGTCGCGCCAGCGGCGGAACCAGACGGCACCGGCGATCATCGCCACGCCTGCCGCGGCACCGATCCAGAGGGACGGGCTGGCCAGCGCGCTGTAGTGGTAGGACAGGTCCAGGGCCTCCAGCACCGCGGCGGGATCGTCGTGGCTCGGCACCACCAGCGGAGAAGCGTTACCGATCCAGCCACCCGGGATCAGGCTACCCAGCATGCGGCCGACCACGTTCTTCCAGAACCAGCCGCTCGACAGTCCCGCGATACCCATGAGGCCGAACCAGGAGACGATGACACCGGCGCCGACGGGCAGGGCGATCGCCCAGAGGAAGGGCTTGCCGCGTGCCCAGGACGAGCAGAGCAGGAGCCAGCCGATCGTGGGCAGCGCCCAGACGGCGTACAGCGGGATCAGCAGCACCAGGTTGAGCACGACCCGGAACGGATGCGCTTCCATCAGCAGGCTCCACACCCCGATACCGTGCATCGTCGCCACGATGGCCACCAGGACGGCCAGGGCCAGCCCGACGACCACGCCGACCACCACCGCGATCGCGGGAGCGAGCAGGATGGCGCTGACGACCTTGGACAAAACCGTCGAGGTATCGGACAGCGGCAGGGATTTCCAGAACAGCACGCTGCGGTCGCGGCGGTCATCGTAGAGCGCACCGAGGCAGTAGAAGAACACGACGATCGCGGTGACGGCCAGGACGATGCCGGCGATGGCGTAGAGCATGACGTCGATGCCGGCGCCCGCGTTGTGCAGGTCTTCCGGGGAGATGTTGCTGCCCTGGAAGTGCAGGTCGCCGTTGTACTTGAAACCGCCCCAGTTGGACCGGCGGCCGAACACCTCGCCGAGGATGATGCCCATGGTGTTGAGTACCAGGAACACGATGCCGGTGACCACGGGGGCCCAGAAGAAGCCGCCCTTGTGTTCCCAGAACTCGCGCTTGACCAGCCAGTAGAAGGTTTTCATGCGTAGGTGCCCTTCATGGTGGCGACGAAGAGGTCGCCGATCGACGGCCGCCGTACCTCGCCCAGCTGTTCCAGCTGCGGGCGGCTGACGTTGTCGAAGAGGAAAATGCTCTTGCCGAAAACCTGGCGTTCGTCCAGCGGCTTCAGTTGGCGTGCCGCCGCGGCGAACTCGGCGCCGACCAGCACTTCGGCGAAACGGTCGCCCAGGCTGTCCATGTCGGTGTCGAGCACGATCTTGCCGTCGCGGATGAACATGAGGTCGGTGAGGATGTGTTCGATCTCCTCCACCTGGTGCGTCGTGACCAGGATGGTCTTCTCCTCGTCGAAATAGTCTTCGAGCAAGGACTGGTAGAACTGCTTGCGGTAGAGGATGTCCAGGCCCAGCGTCGGTTCGTCCAGTACCAGCAGCCTCGCATCGATCGACATCACCAGGGCGAGGTGCAATTGCACGATCATGCCCTTGGAAAGCTGCTTCACCTTCTGTCCTGGCTGCAGCTTCGTGCGGGCCAGGAAGGCATCGCACTTGGCGCGGTCGAAGCGCGGATGGGTGTTTGCGACGAAATCGACCGCATCGCGCACCTTCAGCCAGCGCGGCAGCACGGCCACATCGGCGATGAAGCAGACCTGCTCCATCAGCTTGTCGCGATCCTTGCGCGGGTCGAGGCCGAGGACGTTGAGCTGGCCGTCGAACGTGGTCAAGCCCAGGATGGCCTTCAACGCCGTGGTCTTGCCGGCGCCGTTCGGTCCGATCAGGCCGACGATGCGGCCCGAACCGATCTGGAACGTGGCGCCGTCCAGGGCCAGCGACGACTTGTAGCGCTTGGTCAGGCCAGTGGCGGTAACGACCGCGGTCATGACGGGTCCTCCGTGGAGCCATTGGCTTCACGCATCAGGGTTTTGAGATCGAGGCCCATGCGCTGCAGGCGGGCGAACAAGGCCGGCCATTCCTCGCGCAGGAAGCGCTCCCTTTCACTCTTGAGCAGCGCGTCGCGCGCCCCATCGATCACGAACATGCCAAGACCCCTCCGTTTCTCAACCAGTTGTTCGTCGACCAGCTCCTGGTACGCCTTGGATACGGTCAGCGGATTGATCTGAAAATCCCCCGCGACCTGGCGTACCGACGGCAGCGGATCGCCTTCGTTCAAGGCGCCGTCCAGGATCATCGCCACCACGCGTTCGCGGAGCTGGCGGTAGATCGGGACGCTGTCGTTCCAGGTGATGGACATGTATGTCATTCCTTCGCCGTGTGGCGCAGTGCGTTGCCGAACGAATAGTAGGGCATGGCCAGCTGCGCACCGATGAGCGCGGCGGCACGGTCTTCGGCGCTGCGCTTCAGTGCGGCCGCGGCCGAATCGAGTGTGGCCTCGCCCAGGAGCATGGCCTCGCGCACATCGGCGTCGGTGGGCCGCACTTCGAGAGAGGGCAGGTCGACGACATGGATGCCGTTGACGAAGTGCGGCGCGGCGAGCATCGCGGCGGCGCGGTCATCGAAGGAGCGCATGGCGAACACGCTGGTGCCGGCAATCAGGATGGAAGCGGTCAAGGCGATGAGGTTCGGCGCTTTCATGGGACGACTCCGATGACTTGTTGCTGGACTCGGGTTAGAGGGAGGCGACGTTCGCGCCGGCGTCGGCGTAGACGACGATGGGGGCGAGGTCGGTGACCTTGGCGCCGTTGATCTCGGTCAGCGGGGCGGCGGTGGTCGAGGTGCTGCTGAAGACGGCCAGGGCGGCGGTGGCGATGGCGAACGAGGCGGCCAGGGCGATGTAGTTGGGGCTTTTCATGGTGCTCTCTCCAGTAGTGGTCTGGGTGACCGGTGTTGTAGTGAACTATAACACCAGATTTTCGGTCGTCAACGGGAATTTCGTTAAATCCCCTATGACTTATGGCCTATGCCGTGAGGCGCTGTGCTGGTGGGGTGCGTCTGTGGCACCCGTTCTGATGCGGGTTTGGCGGGAAAGGTTTAGGCGGCATCAAAGGTTTAGTCGGCAGCGCGGCCGGAAACGAAAGCGGCCCGCCCCCGAAGGACACCGCCACCACCAACACCTCAACCCCCAGCC
>NZ_JBPGXU010000137.1:0-9234 GCF_056755675.1 Luteibacter sp. KNZ12-1A
AGATGTGTATAAGAGACAGAACGTCTACCCGCCCATGAGCACCCAGTTGCAGGATCTCGGCATCGCCCTGATGCAGGGCTACAAGGCGGAACACCTGCAGCCCGCGCCTGACCTGGTCGTCGTCGGCAATGCCATGACGCGTGGCAACCCCGCCGTGGAATACATGCTCGACGAAGGCCTGCGCTACATCTCCGGGCCGCAATGGCTGGGCGAGACCCTGCTCGGCGGGCGCGAGGTGCTGGCGGTGGCCGGCACGCATGGCAAGACCACGACCACCAGCCTGCTGGCGCACCTGCTCGAATCCGCCGGCCTCTCGCCAGGCTTCCTGATCGGCGGCGTGCCGGGGAACTTCGATGTCTCGGCGCGGCGTGGCGAAGGCAAGCCGTTCGTGATCGAGGCCGACGAATACGATTCGGCCTTCTTCGACAAGCGGTCCAAGTTCGTCCATTACCGGCCGCGCATCGCGATCCTCAACAACCTCGAATACGACCACGCGGACATCTTCCCCGACGTGGCGGCGATCCAGCGCCAGTTCCACCACCTGGTGCGCACCGTCCCGGGCAACGGCCGCCTGATCGTCAACGCCGAAGACGCCTACCTGGCCGAGGTGCTGGCGATGGGCGCGTGGACGCCGGTGGAGACTTTCGGCATCGACGCCGGCGACTGGCGCGCCGAACTGCTGTCCTCCGATGGCTCGCATTTCCGCGTGCACCGCGCCGGCATGCCGCTGGGCGAGGTCCGTTGGGAATCGCTGGGCCGGCACAACGTCATGAACGCGCTGGCCGCGCTCGCCGCGGCGACGGCGGCCGGCGCCGATCCCGTCGCGTTGCTGCCCGCCTTCGGCGACTTCGCGAGCGTGAAGCGGCGCATGGAACTCATCGGCACGGCGCGTGGCGTGACCGTATACGACGACTTCGCCCACCATCCCACCGCCATCGCCACCACGTTGGCGGGCTTGCGGGCGAAGGTCGGCGGCGCGCGCATCCTCGTGGCGCTGGAACCGCGTTCGAACTCGATGCGGCTCGGGGCACATGCCGAGGCACTCGCGCCTTCGCTGGCCGACGCGGACCGCGTGGTCTTCCTGCACCGGCCCGAGCTTGCCTGGGATGCGGGGAAGGTCACCTCCGCGCTAGACGGCCGCGGCGCCACCTCGCCCACCGTGGACGGACTCGTCGCGGCGCTGGCGGCGGAAGCACGCGACGGCGACCACGTCGTCTTCATGTCCAATGGCGGCTTCGAAGGAGCGCCGCGGCGCTTCTTCGCGGCGCTGGACGCGGGTTAGACTCACGGGCATGGCCGCGACCACGCCCGCGCTCGACCTTCCGCTGTTTCCCCTGTCGAACGTCCTCTTTCCGGGCGGTCACCTGCAATTGCGCATCTTCGAACCGCGCTACATCGACCTGGTGCGCGAATGCGCGCGCACCGGCCGGGCCTTCGGCGTGTGCATGATCCTCGAAGGCCGCGAGGCGGGGCAGCCCGCCGTCCCCGCCGCCGTGGGCACGCTGGCCACGATCACCGATTTCCACACCCGTGAAGACGGCCTGCTCGGCATCGTCGCCGAGGGCGGGCGGCGCTTCCGGGTGATGCGCACGCGCGTGCGTTCGGACGGCCAGGTGCGCGGCGACATCGCCACCTGGCAAGACGAGGAAACCATTCCCTTGCCGGCCGAGTTCGGCTTGCTGGCCACCATCCTGGAGCGCCTCTCCGAGCAGATGTCGCCACCGTGGCGCAACGACGTGGCGGCGAAGGCGGACGACGCGAGCTGGGTTGGGTTCCGTCTGTCCGAGCTGCTGCCGCTGGATCCGGACGAGTGCCAGCACATGCTCGAACTCGCCGATCCCCTGCAACGCCTTGCGGAACTGCGCGATATCCTTCCGCGTTTCCAACGTGCATGAGGCATCGGCCATGACGACGCTCGCCGGCAAGACGCTGTTCATCACCGGGGCATCGCGCGGTATCGGGCTTGCGATCGCCCTGCGCGCCGCGCGTGACGGCGCCAATATCGTCATCGCGGCGAAGAGCAACGTGCCCAATCCGCGCTTGCCGGGCACCATCCATACCGCCGCCGCGGAGATCGAAGCCGCCGGCGGCGTGGCCCTGCCGCTCAAGGTGGATATCCGCGAGGAAGCCGAAGTGCGCATGGCGGCCGCCACCGCCGCGGAACGTTTCGGCGGGATCGACATCCTGGTGAACAACGCCAGCGCGATCTGGCTGGCCGGCGTGGAGGACACGCCGATGAAACGTTTCGACCTCATGCACGAGGTGAACACGCGTGGCACCTTCCTCGCGACGCAGGCGTGCCTGCCGTTCCTCAAGGAAGCGGACAATCCACATGTGCTGATGCTTTCGCCGCCACCGAGCATCGATCCACGTTGGTACGCGCCGCACGTGGCGTACACCATCGCCAAATTTGGCATGAGCCATTGCGTGCTCGGCATGGCGCCGGAATTCGCCCCGATGGGCATCGCGGTGAACGCGTTGTGGCCGCGAACGGTGATCGCGACCGCTGCCATCGCCATGCTCGGCGACACGGTGCGTCCTGAGCATTGCCGCACGCCCGGGATCGTGGCAGACGCCGCTCACGCGATCCTCACGAAGCCGTCACGCGACTTCACCGGCCATTTCTGCATCGACGAAGACGTCTTGCGGGAAGAGGGCGTGCGCGACTTCGACCGTTACGCCGTCGCACCGGGAAATACGCTGTTACCCGACCTGTTTCTATGACTACGGCGTCAGCGATGGACTGCCGCTCGTCAGGCTAGCTCGTTTGGCGTATGGCCGCTTTCGGCAAGCGGGTATAACGTCGGGCCGGTCGTCGCTGCTGGGAATGCGGGCGGCGAAGTGGGGCTTGCCGGCCTGCAGGGGTGCCGGCGGCGGGTCCGAAGACGAGCCCGCGAAGCCGGCAGCAGGCCACGAAATGGTGAGGAGCAGGCATGTCGCGCGGGGAATCGACGGGACGTTGCGTCGTTTGGGTGGGTAGACCGAGCGTCGAGGAACACTTCGGGCTGATCCGGGCAGGCTGGCGAACGCTGGTCGCCGACCCGGCGCGCCAGGATGCGGAACCGCCCGAATGCGGCGACGCCGCCATCGCGGTGGTGGACTTGCGCACGAGTGCGCAAGCCGCGGTGCGAGTCCTCGCCGGGTTGCGTGAGTCGCATCCCGGCATGGTGTGGATCGGCCTGACCAGCGCGCGAACGCCGGCGCGCGATCCTTCCGTTCGCCATGTATTGCCGCAGGCGTTCGAGATCATCGACGGTCCTTCGTCGTTCGGCGCCTTGCGCCGCGCCCTCGCCCGCGTTCCCGGGGACAGGACGGCGGCTGTCGACGAGCAGCCCAGCATGCTGACCGGCAGCAGCCCGGCCATCCGCGCGCTGTCGCAGAACATCCGCAAGTTCGCGCCCGTGGAACTGCCCTTGCTGATCACGGGCGAGACCGGTACGGGCAAGGAGATGGCCGCACGCGCCTTGCACCAGATTTCCTCGCGCAGCGACCGCCCGTTCGCCGCGATCAATTGCGGCGCCTTGCCGGCCAACCTCGTGCAGTCGGAATTGTTCGGTCACGAGCGCGGGGCTTTCACGGGGGCCACCGCGCGGCGTATCGGCCACTTCGAATCCGCCGACGGCGGCATCGTCTTCCTCGACGAGATCGGTGACCTGCCATTGGACGCGCAGACCAACCTGCTGCGCGTATTGCAGGAGGGAACGATCGAGCGGATCGGCAGCTGCCAGTCGATCAAGGTGGATGTGCGCGTGCTCGCCGCGACCCATGTGGACCTGGAAAAGGCGGTCATGCAGGGGCGTTTCCGCGAGGACCTGTTCTACCGCCTCAACGTGCTGCGCCTGCGCATGCCGCCGCTTCGCGAGCGCCAGGGCGACATCGAAGTGCTGGCGCAGCATTTCCTCGACGCCTTCCGCGAGAGTTACGGAACGCGGGCCCGCGCGTTCAGTGCGAATGCGCGCAAGGCGATGAACGCGTTCGCATGGCCCGGCAACGTGCGCGAGTTGATGAACCGCGTGCAGCGCGCGGCGGTGATCGCCGAGGATGCGCTGATCACGCCGGAAGACCTGGAGTTGAGCCTGGACGCGACCGCTGGCGATCGTGACAGCCTGGGCAGCGCGCGCACCTCGGCCGAGCGCGAGGCGATCGTCGATTGCCTGCGCGCGAGCGCCTTCAACATCAGCGAATGCGCGCGCCGCCTGCGCGTTTCCCGCGTCACCGTCTATCGGCTTTGCAAGAAGCATCAACTGGCCCTCGATCAGTTGCGTTGACGGCACCGGTTCCACCCGCCCCGGAAAAGAAAACTCCCGGTCCTCGGAAGGACCGGGAGTCCCCATTCGTTCGTCCGGCTTGGCAGGGTCGTCGGGCGAGCGAACCACGCGGCTTCACAGGGCCTTGCCCCTGGATGGGAGCAAGCGTCGTGCCATCATGCCGATGCTTTGATTCGCAAGGAATTTTCCGCGACGACCCGGACGCCGGCCGTTCAGCCGGTGTAGCGACGTGTAACACGCCGTTGCAGGGGAGACACACGTCCCACGTTGTCGAGGCGCCCATCGCCTTATACGATGCGTTTTTCACGCGCGTGCATGCGCATCCATCCTTGCATGGGTTCCGGCGCCGCCGGAGCCGGGAGTCCGTTCCGATGTCGTCGCATCCTGTCGATCCCTCCGACCTTCTCGGCCTGGGCAAGCGTTACTGGCTGCCGGTCTACCGTCCGCGCGACGTCGTGCTCGACCACGGCAAGGGCGCGCGGGTGTGGGACACGCAAGGTCGGGACTACCTGGATTTCGGGGCCGGTATCGCGGTGAACTCGCTCGGCCACCAGGATCCCGACCTTGTCGCGGCGCTGGTCGCCCAGGCGCACAAGCTCTGGCACGCCAGCAATGTCTTCTATTCCGAGCCGCCCTTGCGCCTGGCGCAGGAGCTGGTGGACCACGCGCCGTTCGCCGAGCGCGTTTTCCTGTGCAATTCCGGCGCCGAGGCGAACGAGGCCGCGATCAAGCTGGTGCGCAAGTGGGCGGCTTCGCAGGGGCGTACCCCGGAAGAGCGGGTGATCGTCACCTTCAAGGGCTCGTTCCACGGCCGTACCCTCGCCACGGTCACGGCCACCGCGCAGCCGAAATACCAGGAAGGCTACGAGCCGCTGCCCGGCGGCTTCCGCTACGTGCCCTTCAATGATCCCGCGGCACTGGAAGAAGCGTTCGCCCAGGGAGGCGTCGCCGCCGTCATGCTCGAACCGGTGCAGGGCGAGGGCGGCGTGATGCCGGCCGCGCCGGGCTTCCTGAAGAAGGTGCGCGAACTGTGCGACGAGCACGGCGCGCTGATGGTGCTCGACGAGATCCAGTGCGGCATGGGTCGCACGGGCACGCTGTTCGCGCACAGCCACGACCACGTCACGCCCGATATCGTCACCCTGGCCAAGGCGCTCGGCGGCGGCTTTCCCATCGGCGCGATGCTGGCGGGACCGAAGGTGGCCGAGGTCATGCAGTTCGGTGCCCACGGCACGACCTTCGGCGGTAATCCGATGGGCGCGGCGGTGGCGCGCGTGGCCCTGGCCAAGATCGCTTCGCCCGCGGTGTTGCTCAACGTGGAGCGCCAGTCCAACGACATCCGCAAGGGCCTCGACAAGCTCAACCACGAATTCCAGCTGTTCTCGGAAGTACGTGGCCGCGGCCTGATGCTGGGCGCCGTCCTCGACGCGTCATACAAGGGCCGCGCGGGCGAGATCCTGGACATCGCCGCCGCCCACGGCCTGCTGATCCTCCAGGCCGGGCCGGACGTGCTGCGTATCGTGCCCCCGCTGACGATCACGGACGAAGAGGTGGCCGAGGGCCTGGAGCGCCTGCACGCCACGCTGGCCGAGTTCGCGCAGGAAGCGAAGGTCGCCTGATAGCGCCCGCATGCGGCAAGCACGTGTGATCGATGCAAGCACGTGTGGGAGCCGACCTTGTCGGCGATCCCGCGGCAGCGGGCAAGGGTGTCGCAAGCGCCCATCGCCGCTGAAGCGGCTCCCACAGTGATTCAGCCCCCTCAGTGAATCGGCCTCCCACAATGAATCGGCCTTCCACGGTGAATCGGCCTCCCACGGTGCGGCCGGATCGCGTTACAGCGCGGCGAACGCCGCCGCCGCCGCGTCGATCGTCGCCTCGATCTCCGCCTCGCCGTGCGCGCTCGACACGAATCCCGCCTCGAAGGCCGACGGCGCCAGGTACACGCCGCGTTCGAGCATGCCGTGGAAGAAGCGGTTGAAGGACGCCACATCGGCCACGGTGGCCTGTGCGTAGGTCTCCACCGTCTCGTTCGTAAAGAACAATCCGAACATCGCTCCGACGCGGTTCACGCTGAACGGAATGCCGGCCTTGCGCGCCGCGCCCAGGATGCCGTCGGTGAGACGCACGGTCCGTGCCGCGAGGTCGTCGTGGAAACCCGGTGCCTGGATCAGCCGGAGCATCGCGAGCCCGGCGGCCATGGCGACGGGATTCCCCGACAAGGTGCCTGCCTGGTAGATCGGGCCCGAGGGCGCGATCTGCTGCATCAGGTCGCGACGGCCGCCATAGGCGCCGACCGGCATGCCGCCACCGATGATCTTGCCGAAGCAGGTCAGGTCCGGGGTGATGCCATAGTGGGCCTGTGCCCCGCCGAGGGCGACACGGAAACCGGTCATCACCTCGTCGAAGATCAGCAGCGAGCCGTGTTGCGTGCACAGCTCCCGCAGCGCGGCGAGATAGCCGTCCTTCGGCGGAATGCAGTTCATGTTGCCGGCGACCGGCTCGATGATCAGACCGGCGATATCGTCGCCGTGCTCGGCGAACAGTTCCCGCGCCGCGTCGATATCGTTGTATGGAAGCGTGAGGGTGAGGTCGGCCGCGGCCTTGGGAACCCCCGGCGAGGTCGGCACGCCGAAGGTGAGGGCGCCCGAGCCGGCCTTCACCAGAAAGCTGTCGCCGTGGCCGTGGTAGCAGCCTTCGAACTTCACGATCTTGTTGCGGCCGGTGGCGCCACGGGCCAGGCGGATCGCGGACATCGTCGCTTCGGTGCCGGAGTTCACCATGCGGACCATGTCCACCGAGGGAACCAGCGAAACGATCGTCTCGGCCATGGTCACTTCCGCCGCGCAGGGCGTGCCGAAGGACAGGCCATCCCGCACCGCGCGCTCGACCGCTTCGCGTACCGCGGGATGGTTGTGGCCCACGATCATCGGCCCCCACGAACCCACGTAGTCGATGTAGCGCTTGCCTTCCACGTCCCACAGATACGCGCCGTCGGCGCGCGCGGTGAAGAACGGTTCGCCGCCGACCGACTTGAAGGCGCGCACGGGCGAATTGACACCGCCAGGCAGCAGTTGTCGGGCGCGGTCGAAGAGTTCGTGGTTCGTGGTCATCGAATGATTCCGGGGCGTGGGTCGAAAAGGTCGGCGAAACGGCGCGTCGCCGTCTGGATGTCGGGCGCGGCGAAAATGGCGGAGACCACGGCAAGGTAGTCGGCGCCCGCGTCGATCACGGCCTGCGCATTGTCGGCGCTGATCCCGCCGATCGCCACGACCGGAAGGCCCAGGGAGCGTGCCTGCGTCAATACGTCGTGTGGCGCGACCGGCGCGTGGGGCTTGGTCGTGGAGGGGTACATCGCGCCGAAAGCAAGGTAGTCGGCTCCTTCGGCGGCCAGCTGCCGGGCCCGTTCGATGGAGCCATAGCAGGAAACGCCGACGATCGCGTCCGGACCGAGCACGTCGCGGGCCTCGGCGATGGAGACGTCCTCACGGCCCAGGTGAACGCCGCCGCCGGTCTCGTGGGCGAGTGCGACGTCGTCGTTGACGATGAAGGGCACGCCGTAGCGGGCGCAAATGCGTGAAATCTCGTCGGCTTCGGAGCGACGCCGGTCGGTGTCGGCCGTCTTGTCGCGGTACTGCAAGAGGCGCGCGCCACCGGCGAGAGCGGCTTCCACGGCGGCGAAGAGATCGTCGCGGGGGCCGTCGGTGATGGCGTAGACGCCCTTGCCGGCGAGTGGGGATCGGAGGAGGGAGGTCATGGGGGTCCTTCGGAATGTGACGGCGCCGCGCTATCGCCGCCGCGCCGGGGGTGACAGAATGTGGGACTTTCCCGTTCCACGACAGTACGCAAAGCCATGAGCCAGAGCACCGAAACCACCCTTCGCAAATGGATGTGCGTCGTTTGCGGCTTCATCTACGACGAAGCCCTGGGGCTGCCGGACGAGGGCATCGAGCCGGGCACGCGCTGGGAAGACATCCCCGACACCTGGACCTGCCCGGATTGCGGCGTGACCAAGGACGACTTCGAGATGGTCGAACTGGACTGACGCCGCCGGCTCACAGCATCAAGGGATGGGGCTGACATCTTTTCGCCCCATTTCGCCAGCGTCAGCGCAGAAAAACCTGCTTCCATGGTTCCAGGGCCACGCAACGTGGCCGACTCGTGGAGGAAGCGGTCATGCAGCGATTCATTCCCTTCGACGACCAGTGGGACGAGCTTGCCGGCATCGATCCGGCGGCGCTCGTTCCCTATCACGTGGGTGTTCCCTGCCAGCACGGCCTTTCACCGGATCAGCGGATGGCGCCGGGCTCGCCCTCGACCGTGAGTGGCTCGCCCAGCTTCAGTCCCAGCTTGCCCGCGGTGCCTGCCGGCAATTCCAGGACATAGCGCGCGCTGCCGTCGCTGGGATAGATGGCGCAGGGATCCGCCTTGCAGGGTTGCGCGTTGAGCTGCATCGAGATCAGCTTGCGCTCCTTGTCGAAATACAGGATGTCGAGCGGGATGAGCGTGTTCTTCATCCAGAAGGCGCGCGGCTGTTCGTCGGTGAAGATGAACAGCATGCTGTGATCGGCCGCGAGCGACGTGCGATTCATCAATCCCAGCTCGCGCGACGCGTCGTCCGTGGCGAATTCGGTGGAGAACCGCTTCCCGTGCAGGGTGACGGAAGGCCCGGTGGCGGCATGCGCACCGAGGGTGAGCAGGAGCAGGGCGGCAGGAAGGAACCGCTTCATCATCGCCATACCTTATTAGTGTGAAGAGAGTCCGCGGAGTCTACCGCGCGAGTATTTTTCGAAAAGATGTCGGAACCCCCTTCACAGGGCTTCGGGCTCAGCCTATACTTTCAATCCCTCGCGACGAAAGCCTCCCATGCGAAGGGTTCCGCTCCGCTAACCACCTCGAAAAAAAGCATCACGAGGGTGTTGACGGAAAGGAAAAACGATATAGAATGGGCGGCTCACCTCGGGACGAA